>JAAANX010000126.1 GCA_009909085.1 Cyanobacteria bacterium GSL.Bin1
CGAATGGCTTATGTGTAGCCTAAGAAAATGTGAGTCTCAACCGCATCGAGCGGTATCGACTCACCCGCTTTCCTCCCCCACCTGTTCCGAGGTGGGGGAGTCCCACGGATCTTTTGTTGAATAATCCAGAATCGCTCCCACTCAGGTAAGATTAAATACTGTATTATGCCATAAACTCCCATGACCAGAACTCCCCAGAAAAAAACACGTTGGAGATTCTGGCGGTAGCGAGGATAATTTCGCCAGTTTACAAATAAATAGAAACAAAATAAGACTGGCGCACCCCAATCTAAAAAGTCAATTACGGCTCCTTGGAGTGGATTGCGTAATAGTCCAATGGCAAGGCTGTAAAACAAACTGCTAAAAATAAGAACGAAAGGTAAAGTCCCTTCGCGACGGCTTTTAGGAAGATGCTTCCAAAGCGTATCAATAGAGATAAAGACAACTAGATAAGGCGATAGGAGTATAGGACTCGGGTTTGTAAAGCTACCGCTAGTATAATCTGCCAAACGTCGAACTAAAGGGGTCAAAAACCACAGCCACCAAACAAAACCAACGTAAAGAATAGGATAGCGGTTATAGAGAAGCAACCCTACTGCACAAGCTCCTGCTGGAAAAGCAAAGTTCAATATTGTGCCAGCTCCGCCTACAATACTTGCTGCTGTCAATAGGATTAGTGAAAAGATTGCTATCCAACCGGCTACGGGTTGGGGGATTAAATAAAAAAAAGTCTTGACTATTTTTTCGGCTGAAAACCCAAGTCCATGATTATTTCGTTTTTTTAATCGATACATAAAAGGTAAGATCTTCTCGATTATGCTTGAGAAAAGGACTGGACAACTCTCTGATGAGAAAAAATTATTGATTGAGAAGTTATCGTTAAGTTTAGCTTTTTTTCCAGGTTTGCCAACCCTGCCAAAGTCCAATCATTGTCGCCTTCCACTTATACCAAACTAAATTCCCCTCACTCGGTAGAAACCTAAGCAATTGAACAAATCCACGTTTAGATCGATTTCCTATCAAAACTGTCCACAAAAGAAACACACTTCTTGGTACTGGTGATAAATGCTCTAGCAGGATTAAAGTTTCATTATGAACTTTATTCGCATGGGCAATTTCATTAAATTGAGCTCGCTGATCTTCGTCAAAACGTTGAGCAGGATAGTGGTTGACAGCGACAGCAGGATCGTAAACAAGTTTCCAACCTGCTCTTTTCAAGGCTAGGCAGAAGGCGAGTTCAAAATGAACCTGTGCTCCTGTTCCTCGCATCCTCTCATCAAAATGCATTCCTTGGATCGCGCTACGGCGAAAGCTCATATTAACTCCTTTCAGTACATCGACTTCTCGCGCCTCACCCACGCCTAGATGATGATTGCCAATGACTCGTCCAAACCACTGCACCCGCCCTACTTTCTCTGTCAGTTTCCTTGCATGTAATTGACTACCAAGATAGACCCAATCTCGTCCGCCAACTGCTGCAACACTTTTGTCTGAAAGGAAGTGGGCTTCAATTCGTTCTAGCCAATCCTGATGAGGTGCAGCATCATCGTCAGTGAAAGCGATGATGTCCCCAAAAGCTGAATCAAGACCAACATTCATAGCTGCGATCACCCCTGGTACGCTTACCTTTAAGGTTTTTAACGGTAACGACTCGGGATCAAAGTCTTCGAGAAATTTCCAAGTTTCTGAGTCATTGTCTCGGATTACTACCAATAATTCATCAACTGGACGAGTTTGGCGTTTCAGGGCTTCTAAGCAGCGTAGCAAGTCTTTTGGACGCTGATAGGTAGGGATAATAACAGTGATGTTCATCTGACAACTAATAATTTAATTGTTCAAACAAATTCAGGTAACTGCGTGCCATAACTGCCCAGGTATGTTTTTGAGCAACTTTTCTAGCAGCCTGACCCATTTGATTTCTGAGAGGAGCATTGTTTGTCAAAGTTTGTAATGCTTCAACTAATGCTTTGACATCATCGGGATTGGATAAAATAATTCCAGAATCTGGAGTAACCACTTCCGCACCGCCGGATGTCATAGCAGTAATGACAGGTAATTCACTGGCCATTGCTTCTAGTAGTACTAAGGTAAAGGCTTCATAACGAGAGGGAAAGACGAAAAAGTCCACCGCTTGCATAAGCTGGGGGATGTCTTGGCGATATCCTAAAAAATGGACACGTTCATCAATGTCTAATTCACCAGCAAGTTGAGGATAGGGGCTATCTTTTGTACTTCCAGCAACTGCCAAATGTAATTCCTGAACTTGAACTAATGCATGAAGTACCGTATCAAGGTTTTTGCGAGGGGTACGGATATCTCCGGCAAAAAAAGCGAGGGGAACTTTTTCAGGAAGCCCAAAGTTGATTCGTTCAACTTTTTTAGGGTGAAACTCTTCAATGTCAACTCCATTGAAAATCACCTTAATCTTTTGTGGAGGAACACCAATTGCGACCAGTTCTTCTTTAATTTTTTTAGAAACAGCAACAATCACTTTAGCTCGACGAAAAGCGTGCTTTTCCCAAGCAGCATTTAATGCTGTATAGATCCACTGGTAAAGACTGTAGAGATTACGATGGACTCTAATCGTGTGAACGCGCGATCGCGCCCAAGCACTATGGATAAAGTGAACGGCATTGACATCCCCTGGGAAATGAGTAATGGCACCGTTAACCTTAATCACATCAAATTCAGCGTGGTGTTGACGCAACCAAAGGGTACTTTTCCAGGAAAAAATCAAATTTCGGAGCAATTCTGTTGGCCAACCTTGAACAAAAATCGGAATCCAATTGATTTGGTTGTGCTGAACAAGGTCTGGCGCGATCGCGCTAGCCAGTAAAGTGACCTCATGCCCCCGACGGATCGCTTCGCCAACAATTTCATAATTAACTCTTCCTTGTCCATCCCCTGGAATAACTCGATGAGTAACAAGACACAGTTTCATCACAGCTTATAGCCTTTAAATCAAGCAGTGTATATGTATGGGTAAAGAATATATATAAAATTCGCTAGACTTTGGAAGTGCGATCGCGCCCCTGCCCTAGAGACCAAGTGACAGGAATCGGAATTCAATTGACTTGGCTATGCTGAGCAAGATACCGCTAAATCCAGTCTCAAATCGGTTTTGCATTGATTGTCTATATCATTTTGCTTGGTTGTCTAGCCACTCGTTGAAAAGCGCGATCGCTTGGTGCATTCCTTCTGAGTTATTATCTTCATTATTTTTTAGGGAAAAAAATTTTCGTCTAATACTTGTTCGAGAGGATAAGGATTTTGTTCGGGGAGCGTATCTAATCCGGTTTCCCTAGCTGCATCTCTTCTAGCACGAGGATAGCAGGTCGCGATCGCCTCTGGATCCTGAAGAACTTTTTTCAGGCTAGGAGTATCTTCTAGATAATCAGCAACATTATCTCTTTCTCTCGTAATTGTATTTTTCCAGCTTTTGCTGCGTTTTTCTGACTGATATTGCCATTTCAGTAAATGCTGCAAAATTAACCTTAAGCGAGAAAGTAGTTGATCCCGTTCTCTTTTCCCCAAATCCCTAATTTCTTCGACTAAATTTTCCAAATCTAATTCTTGCCAACGATGCTGTTCTAGCAAATGGGCTTGTTTCTCTGCCCAAACCACAAAATCCCGCTCGTAGATTGATTTGTTTGACATGTTTTGTTGCTAAGTTTTAAGGATTTATTTTACTTGTTTATCTAACCACTCGTTAAACAGCGTGATCGCTGGTTTGACTTTAGCTAAAACTGGCTGGACATTTTGGGCTAAAGCTAATACTCGCTCTGGTTTGAATTCAATGTTATAGAGATGACGCGCCAAATGTCGAAATTTGCGATATTCATCCAGCTCTAGCACTAAAGAACCGCTCCACAAAGGAGGACAATTGTCTCCTCCTGATTCTGCTACCTGTTTGAGCAGTTCCTGATGCCAGTTTTCGCCTCTTGGCAAACCGCCATCGAGCGTAACCGCGACTCGTTCGCTGATGCGCTCGCATCCCGTATAAAAATCAGCAATGTAGCTGGCTAAGGCAGGAGTAAGGGCAATTTCAGGTATAGTTTCTGCTTGAGCCAATACTGTCTGCAATTTCTCAACATTATTTTCCAGAGCGATCGTTTCGTCTTCAAGGCGGGATTTCAGGGCAAGATATTTGTTGTCTGACCTCGGGTTGAGGTTGAGAATACGAGCAGCGACTCGAGGAGGAACACGCTCTAAAGGAACGAGATCGATCTTCAACCAACTCGGAGCAATGTTTTCGAGAACTGAATCGGCCTTCCAAATCGCATCCTCTGACATTGCCTTCACTGCTAAGTCGAGGTCTGATTGCCAATGCCAGGGTCCATCTCCGGCTAATGAACCGAATAAGATTACTTCTTTGGCGCCAAACTCTTGCTTGAGGATTTTGATGCCTTGTTGAGCGACCGCCAGCGCTTCTTGTCGCCTCTGTTCTAAGGATTGCGGATCAGCGGTGACTATTTTACTCATTAATTCAGATCAATGGGATCACCCTAATTATGGTAGCAATGTGAGAGGGATGGATGCGCGATCGCTGTTGAGCCAACTGTGACACAAACTTCTGATGAGCCTCGGAGTCAACCAATTGAATCCTGCCTGCTAAGGGTCAACACTGGCACTGGGAAAACGTCGTCAATGATCAGTTGATTTTTCTTATATAACCACACTTCAGGAACTCGATAGGGAAGATAATCATTGATATCAGTTGATAGTCCCCTTCCCATAATCCTAAGCCTAATTCCGCTTGTGCTAACCACACCCCTTGCCCTTCTACAGATAAGGGCTGACAACAACCGCCTCTCAACTCAAAGGCACGGAACTCATTTTTCCAATGATTTTGATTGACTGCTCTCTCTGCCTTCCAATATTTCAGTATCAATGGTCTCAAACTCTCGATTTTGTAACTGTTCAACCGTTGCCAAGACCCAGAGATGATAATCGGTTTCATAGAGTTGTTTTTGTGCTTGTTTGGAGTCTGCTACCATGTTTTTTGATTTACGTTACGGCAACCAGTTTTCATCTAAAACTTTTTCTAAAAGTGCGATCCTGAATAAAAGAAAGAGTAAACCAACTTTAGATTCCTTATGCTTCAGGATCAATGCCCAATGCTCGCAATTGTTCTGCTAAACGTTCCGCCCGTTGAAATTCTTGTTGCGCCCGTTGAAATTCCTGTTCGGCAGGGGTTGGAATCCAATTATTATTTTGATCGTACCAACGCAGCCATTGTCGATTAATCCCCTGATATTCTCCTTGCCATAATCCTAAGCCTAATTCCGCTTGGTCTAACCAGACTCCTTGTCCTTCTGTCGATATAGGCTGATAACGGCTCCCTTTTAACTCAAAGGCACGGAACTCATCAGTGTAGCGGTTAAATACAAAATAATAGGGAATTCTCAGAATTTGCTCATAGACCGTCCACTTACTTGGAGGTTGGCTCGCTTCTCTTAAATTTCGCCCTAAGTCTTCCCCTTCCGTTCCCGGTGACAGCAATTCTACCACCACAAACGGATTGGCTCCTTCCTGCCAGGTGACATAACTTAAACGAAGGTCTTTTTCTTCATAGAGGCGAGACACTCCTAAAACCCCAAACCAGTCCGGGCGTTTATACCATTGCGTATGACGGACATCATAGTAAAGATTCAAATCACTACCGGTAAAGACCTGATCGCTGGGGTAACTGGGAGAACGAAAGGTCAGGCGCAACAATTCCGGTTGGAGCAGATGAAATTCGTCAGGCAAACCAGGTTCCTCGGGATCTTCACTGGGCAGATCATACATAGTAGGCAGGGTTTCTTTGGGAGAGAAAGGAGGATTGCTTTGATACATGATTGATTCCCGATGTGAAGGTCTCTCAGTATTATTTTAGCTAGTTGGAAGAAAGGGCGATCCAAATTCTACAGAAACTTTTCTAATGAACCGATTAATTCAATCATCAATTTTAAATTAGCCTTCTTGGCAACTATTCTCTTAATTAATTAATACAAGGCAATTACTTCGTCAGAAACTGAACGCGTTAATTTTTTAGGTAAGATATCAAGAAAAATTCTGAATCATGGAAATTATTACTTCCATAAAACAAAGCTCCTCGTCGATAATCAACCAAAGAAAACCCAGTTTTATTTAGTAATTGATCCCAGTATTGGTTGTTATGACAAGAAATATGACCATATAGGTTTATTTCTTTTTCATTTATAGAAACTTTAGTAATGATAACGGCACTGAACAATAACCATACAGTCGTCTTTAACTTGGTAAATGAGGCGATGTTCTTGGTTAATTCGACGCGACCAAAGCCCCGACATATCAAACTTAAGGGGTTCGGGTTTGCCAATTCCTGGAAAGGGAGTTCGTTGTGTATCTTTGATTAATTGGTTGATCCGTTTGAGTATTTTTTGATCTGCTTTTTGCCAGTAAAGATAGTCTTGCCAAGCATCATCTAAAAACATAATGTTCATAGAATTTAAGCGTCAGCAATTTCGTCTTCTTCAATTAACTCCCGTTGTTGATATTTACCCTCTTTTAATTGTTCTAATGCTTTGTAAAGACGCTGGGCGTTTTTGGGACTTCTTAGTAAATACATGGTTTCTTCAATAGCGTTATAGTCTTCTAAAGACATCATGACGACTGGGCTTTCTGACTGACGGGTAATGATAATCGGAGTATGATCTTCACAAACTTGATTCATGACCGAGGTGAAGTTTTTACGGGCTTGGGTATAGGTAATTGCATCCATAGCTATGATTCCAATATTTTTCTTTATTGTAACCATTTCAGTACATAAACGGTAAACAATTGTCCATTAACCTCGCCTCGTTTCCTTCATCCTGCCTGCTACGGGTCAATACTGGCACTGGGAAAACGTCGTCTTAAGACACGCATTGCTACACTTGCGCTGCGAATACTAGCAATTTCTAAACACTCTGCTAAAATTTCCTGTAGATTAAGGTTGGAAAAATAGCGACTACTAGAAACGATATTATAACTGTCATTATTGAAAGCATAAATTATCAGTTGATTTTTCTTATATAACCACACTTCAGGAACTCGATAGGGAAGATAATCATTGACATCAGTATAACTGGTGACATCAATTTCTAAGGCTAAATCGGGTGGAGGTTCTGTACTCCAATTAATCCGCTCTTTACCTACCGCAGCTTCCCAATTATTGATATAAAAGCTATAATCCGGTTCCAGTCCACTAATTTTTGGTAACTCCATTGTCATTGGAGTAAATGCTTCATAATTTTGCCCTAAATGATCGAGTAAAACTGTAATTAGATCGGCTATAATGTGAGCTTCCCGTCCATGTTTGGGCAGGGGTGACATCAGTAAAATTTCTCCGGGTCGATATTTAATGCGTGGGTTGGCTTTATCCCCTCGTCGTTCAATCAACACCTGATAGTCTTTCCATGTACCAAGCAAATGAACGACCACCCCTGGAGATAATTTAATTTTTTCTGGTGTGACAATAGCAATCATTAAATAATCAATTTAGTTCTACCGAATCTGTTATGCCTTAATCATAATTGTTAGTATTCCCCTACGCCTCTCCGAAGAGGTTGGGTCAACCTGTCTTCAATTATCTTGAGTTGTTAGATGGCAGGCTCGATCAAAGTGATTTT
This sequence comes from Cyanobacteria bacterium GSL.Bin1, assembly GCA_009909085.1. NCBI lineage: Bacteria > Bacillati > Cyanobacteriota > Cyanobacteria bacterium GSL.Bin1. The sequence continues at coordinate 7,635 of JAAANX010000126.1, forward strand.
TATCGCTAACTGAGACTTGTAGAAAAAACGAAAAGGAGATCGTGCCCCTGCCCTCTGGACAAAGTGACAGGAATCTAATTAAGGTTTGCTGTGCTGAGCGAGTTACGGCGCGATGTCGCTTGGCGAGCCTCCGCAGGACATCGCACTGGTTAGTCAAGTGAGGTCATCCCCCTACAGATCTTTCATAGTCATTCTACATGCGAACAAAAATATCACCATAGGCAAAGCTAGTATAATTGCAAAGTTTATACTGAAAAAAGTCAATAAATGTAGGTAAATCCCACCAATTTTTCCTAAAGAATTCAGTTTTTCCAGAGCCTGGAATAACATTGACTTTAAGAACAGTATCTGTTAATTCTGATAAATAATAAAGACAAGCTATAGTCTTTTGAATCTCTGACTCACCGCGATCTAAATGATATTCAAAACATAGTACATTAATCGAAGATGTTAAACCTTTAAGGACAGATAATTCAAATCCTTCAACATCAATTTTACAGAATTTTGGATGTCCGTATTGAGAGATAAGTAAATCCAGAGTCGTTATGTCTACCGAAATTTTTTTAATCTGAGCCTCCTCCTGCTGCCATTCAGACAGGAAACTAGAAGCTCCAATATTTTCTTCATGAATATAAAGTGTTAGACTGTCTTTTTTTTCTCCCACACCTTTTTTTTACCCAGATTCGCACCTATATCAAAGCACAAATTCCCTGGCTTAATAAAGGCGCTGTAAAACTCCTCTTCGGACTTTAAATTCTTGAAATAACTAGGTTTAATAATGCGATAAGCGCCCAGACAAAATGAATTCCACATCCACAAACTGGAAAGTCCAAGCTGTGTAGGAGTTTTAAGGTTTGGAAATCGGAAATTCATTCTGCATAACTGCTTAATATAAGTTTGCAACGGCATCGTACATACCGAGCTTGAGTAGGAGTCTTTTACTAAGATTAAACTTATCAACACTCATTTTATAATACTCCTTTTTATCCTCTTTATTGGTAGAAACAACGAAGAAGGGATAAGATATTTATATAAATGATAACTCCAGAAAATCAATAAAATGTACTTGCCAAAATATCTTGTATTTTTCAATATAAAAAAGTATAGATTTACTCCATCCAAAAGAGAGTCTTCGCACGCCATTTTTTTGCAATAAAGACTGTATTCTTTTGACTTTAATTTATATAAAGCTTTGACCTGATTACTTAATGCATCACTTTGCCTTAGTTGCTGTTCAATAGCCTTGGTAGAATTTACCCGAACTCTGAGTTTAGATATGTTCAGATTTCCACCTTCATTACTAGTACCATTATTTCCATGTAAACGATATAAGGTAAGCGGTTCTGCTATGAAGTAAGAAGATTCCAAGCTCATGGTAACTATAGCAAGATATTCATCCACAAATATGTCCATTTCCCGTCTAAAGAACAGTTTTCCCTTAATCGCTTCAGCCCTAGCTGCATAAGTAGATCCTCCTCCAAATATAAGTTTTCTGCTGTAAAAATATGCGAGCAATTCGTTACCATTAATTTTTTTTTCCAAAATCTCAGTAGGTATATTTTCCGGATTTTTCAAACCAGTTTTCACATTCCAGTAATTATTAATATGAGAAACATGAGTAATCTCATCATCACTTTCAAATATTTCTACTACTTTCCGAATTTTTTCAACTGCGAAAAGGTCATCGGCATCTAAATTAAAGATATATTTCCCTTGAGATAGTTCTATCCCTAATTTGAGAGCACCTGCTTTCCTGGTATTTTGTATGTAATTATAATGAACTCTATTGCCATAAGCTTTAACTACATCAGCCGTATTGTCTGTCGAACCATCATCAATTACGATAATTTCTATTAATTCTTGAGGATAATCAGAAGCTAAGACACTATCAATAGCTTCTCCAATAAATTGACCGTAGTTATAAGAAGGAATAATTACAGTTACTAAAGGTAAAGTCATAAGTATTTATAGAGAAGTTTGCTCTTAATATTACATTACAAGCAAATATTTTTTAAAGATATAGCTACAATAATTTTAGGAAGTGAGAACGCTGAATGATTAAGGGCCATGCTTTAACCGCATTATTTCTAAGTAAGTAAATTGTTATATGAGCAAAATAAACTAATAAGAAAGTAGCTAGTTTGAATGGATTTGGAAAAATCTCTTTGTAACGTTTAATTCCGATATATAGTCTAGCAGCTTCTTGATGAAGATCATAATCTGTGAGAAGACCGATACTCTTAGCTCGAAGATTTCTACCATTAGTAGAATTAACAGAACCAGTGTCACATACCTTCAACTCAGGACAGTGTGTAATACGGTAGCCGCGCTTCAAAGCTCTCAAACAAAGGATCGCATCTCCCTGACCAAAGAAAATATCCTCTTCCCATTGTTCTTCGTTAAAAAATGACCGTGGAAAAACAGCGGCATGGATATGTACGCACTCAGGAGTCTCGTTTTTTGAAATAGCAGTATAATAACCACGAAAAGAAAGTTTTGTTGGACGACTTTTGTAACCTTTTCCATCTCTACTGTTACCAGTAATAAAAGTGCGTTTTCTCTCTTCAGGAGACATTTGCTCATATCTTTTCAGCGCGTTTTCAATGAAATCCGGATCAAGGTGAACATCATCATCAACAAATGCAATCAAGTCGGTATCTGTAACAAAATTAACAGCACAATTGCGATTGGCGTTCACACCGCGCTGCGGGCCTAAAATATATGTTGTGCCAGGATATTTTTCAACAATTTGGCTATTTTTTTGCTGTATCTCAAGGTCTGGCGAGTCATCAGAAACAATGGCAGAATAGGGCTTGACCTTAGAGTTCCAGATTGCACGAAGACAAGTATCGAGTCTTTCGGGGTCATTTCTAGTTGTGATACAAGTTGTTAATCGCATTGCTCGCTTTTCTCTAAGCTGTTGTGCATTTAAATTGGGATAACAGCGTTACCTTTATTTTTCAGCTTTCGCCCCCATTTTATGATTAAGCCTCCTTCATTTAGGAGTTGATTTAACACCGATTCTAACTCTTCAATTGATTTAAATAGGCGATGGGCTATATATTCCTTTGCTGAATGCCATACTAATTCAATCAGATTATAATCGGGGCTATATTCAGGCAAAAACTCTAAATAGAGGTTCGGCATTTCCACTTCAATTTGATCTAAGTATTCCTGCTTTTTATGGAAACTTGCATTATCTAAAATGATGACAATTTTCTTCAAATTCTTCGGCGGAGTTTCCCGCTTCTATCCATTCGTCTTTTAACTCTTGGTAAAAGACTTTCAAGACTTTATAAAAACTTTTTGAGTTTCCTTTCTCCACAAATTCGATAAATCTCTTCTTATCTGAATATCTCAGTCCTCCCATGGCATTGACTCTTCCTTTTCTTCTGTCTCCTCTCAGTTTCTTCCGAGTTCCTCTTTGACACCAATTTTTTCTGCGAATCACTCGTAAACTGAAACCACTTTCGTGAGGGGCTGGGTGGCGAATTGATTTCGCCACTCTAAACGCCCCGTCCCAAAACCAGACTTGTAGGCGTTCTGGAGCTTCTTTTTCAATTCTTAGATACTCATCGATATTTTCTTCTGTCTTTAAGGCTTTTTGGAGCTTTTCTTGTTGCTCAGATTTTAGGAAGTTCTTGGCTGGCATCTCTCCCCTCATTTTACCGATATTTAACTCTTAATAATACCCTATTTAGATGAGGAACAGCTTATTATATTTGGTACTTCTAATTTTTCAAGGAGAGAACTTTTTACTTTTATAATTTGAAAACGTTACTTTTATAAGTAGGTATGTAGTTAATTGCCTATTTTATGAACCAGGAATCTTATTTTTTAATTTTATTACAATTTGTTAATTGCATCGCTATTTTTTTGATTTTTTTTGATAGGTTTTTATTTCGTTTTATGACTGTTCGAGTCTGGCTTTTCAATAGGAAGAGGTTGCTGCGCGCTAGCAACGGATACTGGGTGAGAAATCAATCTATCTAACAACCTAAATGGTTTCTTTTAGATATTCGTAAAACGCTGTTGTCCAACATTTTGCAACGCCTACGACAAAAAAGTTAGGTAGATTTTGCTTGTTCATTACTGGGTGTTATTCTATTTTAGAGAAACTAGAAATATCGGCAGCTTAAGAATTTTTAAAGGGAATCATCAGAAAAAATATACTTTTCAGCCAAAATATAATTAGATATTTAACTCGCTCAAGCGATGTATAAAATGGCCACTTTAAAATTAAAGCTGAAATGGCTTGCATCTCCTCAATATTCCATTTTCCTTGCAAATAAAATTTCTTACGCCGATAATCAAGGTTAAGAGATAAGTCCACTCTTTCTGGATAATCAATGCTTTCTAAAAAATTATTGAGATATTTGTTAGTCATCTCAGTTCCTAGAGCAGGGTAAGCGCAAGAAAAATGAAGCTGTAATATGCTATTAGAATCCATCTAGCAATCAGGATTGGTCATGGCAAAAGGTTTTGGTGAAGCATCTATTTCCCCTAAAGAAAGAAGAAAATC
>JAAANX010000127.1 GCA_009909085.1 Cyanobacteria bacterium GSL.Bin1
GAAAATGTGAGTCTCAACCGCATCGAGCGGTATCGACTCACCCGCTTTCCTCCCCCACCTGTTCCGAGGTGGGGGAGTCCCACGGATCTTTTGTTGAAATTTTTGCTTTGCCTTCAGGAGAAATAAAGGGGAAACATCAGTAAAGGTATATTGGGTGGAACGTTGGGCTAAATCGGGTAATAAATATGCTGTGCTGCCTCCAGTTCCTGCGCCAATTTCTAGCACTTGAATAGTTTGCGTGTTCGGAATTTTTTCTAAGGCAGTTTGGGCAATATTTTGTAATAAATAATTCATCACTTTCGCTGGTGGTGAATCTTGATAAAGCTGCGTTGCAAGAGTGACATCACCATTCGGGAAAATCAGTTGTAAGGGATCGCATTTGCCTTGTAAAACTGCTGCTAAATTTGATGCACAAGTTTGTAAAAGGGTGAATTCTGTTTTCGCTTCTGGATAGGTCTGGAATAGGAAATTGATTTGAGTTTCTGGATCAGATAAATCAGGAACTTGTATAACTTGCCAACCGTTTGCTGTTGCTTGTAAAAATCCAGCTTCAGCTAGAATATTAAGTAAACGTTTCCACAGTCGCTGGTGTTGTTGAACAATGGCTAATTCTTCAGTCAGTTTTTGAGTGGAAAAAGTCTCGTTAAATTGGAAAGTTTTTCCTAAATCTTGGATTGCTTTTAAGATATAGCGAACGCTTAATTCTTCAAGCTGTTGATGAATTTCTTGATAGTGTTCTAGTTGGTAAAATTGGCTGAGTTCGGAGAGGTAAGGAGTAGCGCGATGTTCCCTACGGGAACCGGCAAAGCCATCGCGCGAAGGGCTCTGGCAGATCTGATCGCGCACAATCTCAGGAGAAATCAGCTTATACTGCTTTTCTTCAATCGTAGAAACTAACGTAGCAGAGGCATGGCATAAGGAATATTCGTCTTGTTGATGCCATAACTCCCAATATACCTTTTCCGATTCTTCAGGTGTCACGATAACTTGAACCGTTTTCTCTTGGTCTAAAACTAACGGGGTTTGAATCACTAAATCCTGAATTTGATAGGACTGCTTTTGAAAGAATAAATCCCCTGCTTGTTGTGCAATTTCTTGATAAATCGAAAACGGTAACTCTGATCCAGAATTAAATTTGTCTGGATTCATTTCTAATTCAAATTGAAGAGTTTTGAAAGCAAATTTTCGGGAAGTCGGCGTTGTTTCTAACCAATAACGAGTCTTCGCAAACGGATAAGTTGGTAAAATCAGTTTCTGCCGAGAATAAGGCGCATCAAAGCCTTCCCAATTAATGGGAACACCGTTTAAATAGAGTTGGGCTAACGTTTCTAATAATTGTTCCCAATCATCTCGATGGCAATGGAGAGAGGGAAAATAAAGTGCTTTCTCTTGTAATAGGGTTTTCTGCGCTAATGCCGATAAAGTCGGATGCGATCCTACTTCTAAAAAGATATCAACACCCCAGGCTTGGAGAGATTCAATACCAGCAGCAAAGTTAACGGTTTTTCGTAAATACTGACACCAATAATTCGCATCTAAAATTGTTCCAGATTCTTGTACCGTTCCGGTTACATTGGAGACTAATGGTAAGGTCAGTGGAGAAAATTGAATCTCGCTGGCAACCGCTTTAAATTCTTCTAAAATGGGATTCATTAACGGAGAATGAAACGCCTGTGAAACATTGAGAGTTTTGGTCTTGATCTCTTGGTCGTGAAGTCGTTTTAAAACAACAATAATTGCTCTTTCTTCACCCGAAATGACAACTTGTTGTGGGGCATTAATGGCAGCAATGGCAACCTCTGGATCCCCATTGATGGCTTCTCGAACTGTTTCTTCCGCAGCAAAAACGGCGTGCATTTCCCCTGGCGTGGAGACACTCGCCATTAGTTTTCCCCGCGCTGTCACCAGCTTTAACCCGTCTTCTAAACTAAACGCCCCCGCTAAGCAGGCTGCGACATACTCACCAATACTATGTCCACCCACAATATCAGGCTGAACGCCCCAAGATTGCCACAATCGCGCTAAGGCATATTCAAAGGCAAATAAGACGGGTTGGGTGTACTCAGTTTGATGAACCAGAGAGGTATCTTCTGAATAGAGAACCGTCAGTAAGGATTGGGGTAAGAGGGTTCTTAACTGGTCATCACAGCGATCTAATATCTCTCGAAAAATGGGTTGCGTTTCATACAACTGATGACCGAGATGGGGAGACTGTGACCCTTGCCCAGTAAACAACATGGCGATTTTAGGCGGAGTTTGACGATCGCTGCTTTGAGGAGAAACCTGACCTAATTGCTGTTGCAGTTCCTCTAAAGTCTGTGCTGTAATAGCTATACGATGCTTAAACGGAGAACGTCCCACATTGGCGGTATAACAAAGATCCGCAATCGAGACTTGGGGATGGGTTTGCAGATAGTCTTGATACCGTTGAATCACTTGCTGGAAAGCGCTTTCTGTCTTAGCGGAGAGAGTCAAGAGATGGCGCGATCGATCTCTTTCGATTTCTTTTTCTTCTGGTGGTGGGGAAGGTGCAAGAATAACATGGGCATTGGTTCCGCCGAAACCAAAAGAACTCACGCCCATCAAGGGCTGATCGGGCGACCAAGGACGATTTGCTGTAGGAATTTCAACTAAATTCGCCTCCAGTTGTAAATGGGGATTCAGTTCCTCTAGATGCAGATGTGTAGGAATTTCCTGATGTTGTAAGGCGTGGGCTGCTTTAATTAAACCCGCAATTCCTGCTGCTGCTTCCAAATGACCGATATTCGTTTTTACTGAACCCAGCAAACAGGGCTGTTGTCGTTCTGCTGTGGATAAGACAGTTTGCAACGCAGCCACTTCAATCGGGTCTCCCAAGGGCGTTCCGGTACCGTGGGCTTCAATATAGCCCAGTTGGTCAGCCGTTGCCCCCTCCTTGACTAGGGCTTGTTGAATCACCGCTTGCTGCGATCGCCCATTGGGGGCAGTTAAGCCGTTACTGCGTCCATCTTGGTTGATGGCTGATCCTTGAATCACACAAATATAGCAATCGCGTTTTGCGTCACGAAGCCGTTTCAAAATGACAACCCCACACCCTTCCCCTCTCCCATACCCATCCGCACTGGCAGCAAAAGTTTTACAGCGTCCGTCTTCAGCCAGCATATTCCCCGCAGTTAATCCCTGATGGATTGCTTCAGTCAGCATGAGATTAACGCCACCGACAATTGCTAAATCACACTCTTGTTGCTGCAGGCTTTGACAAGCTAAATGCACCGCCACTAAAGAAGATGAACACGCCGTATCCACTGCAAAACTGGGACCCTGTAAATCGAGGAAGTAAGAAATCCGATTGGCAGCGATGCTATGGGCATTTCCTGTTGCGGTGTAGGGATTGAGGCAATTCGCAGACTGGAGTTGAAAATAATCATTACTGCTAATACCAATAAAAACGCCTGTTTTGCTTCCGGCAAGAGAAGAAGGGGCAATTCCCGCCCGTTCTAGGGCTTCCCAAGTCACTTCTAGGAGGAGGCGGTGTTGGGGATCAAGGGCTTGCGCTTCCCGGGTTGCCATGCGGAAAAATGGGGCATCAAAGGCAGCAACATTGTTAATAAAACTCCCTGGACTGTTCATCTCATGGCGATCTTTCGGTTGAGAGGTAACCGTCTCTTGTCCACTGCATAATAGTTCCCAAAACGCTTCTGGGGTGTCAGCTTGCGGAAAGCGACAGCTATCGCCAATGAGGGCAATGGGTTCCTCTTTGACAGAAGGTACTTTTTCAGTCGCGGTGGGAAGGGAATGACGCTGAGTAAGATAGTCAGAAAGAGACGCGATGGTGGGATAATTATAGGCGAGAGTGGGGTCTAACCGTTCTCCCAACCAATTTTCTAATTCCCCACTTAAACTCACCATGGCTACTGAATCTAAGCCATAACTGGCAAATTCAGCATGAAGATCAATCTCTTGCGGAGAACAATGCAGTTTTTCCGCTAATTTTGCGACTAACCAACTTTGAATATCTGTAATGGAGTGGGAAACGGTCGTCGGTTGCGCTGTTTCCAGTTGCCATTGGGCGAGAATCTCTAACTCTCCCGCTAAGAACATTTGGCAACACGCCCGACGCCGAATTTTACCGCTGGATGTCTTGGGAATGGTTGTGGGTTTAATCAGAACAATCGCGGATACCTGCAGATTATGGTCTTGAGAAATTCCTTCTCGAATCGTGCGAATGATCGGATCGAGCGGCTGACGGCGATAACTGCGTTCGACTTCCTGCACCACCACTAACTGTTCGCGATCAGAATCATTGATTCCAAACGCTGCACCACAGTTTTTGCTTAAGCCAGCATGGGCTTGTTGAACGGTTTGTTCAATATCTTGGGGATAATAATTTTGACCCCGAATAATAATGAGATCTTTGCGTCTGCCGGTGACATAAAGTTCCCCATCCTGATAGGTTCCTAAATCTCCTGTGCGAAGAAATAAGGCTTCTGGAGACTCTGACAAACGGGCTTGGAAGGTTTCGATTGTTTCCTGTTCTTTTCCCCAATACCCTTGGGCAACACTTGCCCCTGCAACCCAAATTTCCCCAACTTCATCAGGTTGCACCTGAGTTAAAGTTTCCGGGTTCACAATCACAATTTCTTGTTCTTGGGGGGAGTTGCCACAACTAACAAATGTTTGTTGATCAGCTTGATTATCCGTGGGCAGCGCACGATTTTCAGTTAAGGCTGTAATGCTGAAATTTTGTATGACAGGGTGTGCCTCTGCATCAGTTCCTGTCACCATTAAGGTGGCTTCGGCTAACCCATAGCAAGGATAAAAACTTTCTGCTTGAAACCCATACTCAGCAAAGGTTTGAGTAAATTGTTCCAGAGTTTGCGCCCGAATGGGTTCCGCCCCCGTTAAAGCAATGCGCCAACTGCTAAGATTAAGAGTTTGTCGTTGTTCAGGGGAAATTCGATCAAGACACAATTCATAAGCAAAATTAGGAGCGACACTCATCGTTCCCCGATAATCGGAAATCGCTTTTAACCAGCGATAGGGTTGCTGTAAAAATGAAACTGGGGGCATCCAAATACAGGGACAGCCCACATAAATGGGCTGGAGAATCGCGCCAATTAAACCCATATCGTGATAGGGGGGAAGCCAAGTCACCGCTACATCTTCCGCAGAACTTTTGATTCCATTGGCAATCACTCGGGAATTAGCCAATAAATTACCATGAGTGAGCATCACCCCTTTTGGCGTTCCCGTTGAGCCAGAGGTATATTGTAA
>JAAANX010000128.1 GCA_009909085.1 Cyanobacteria bacterium GSL.Bin1
TCGTTTGGGAGTTGAAATTGAGAAACAAAATGCCCGCCAAGGTAAAGACAGTCGTGTCGGAATCTTAACCCAATGGCAACTCCCTGAAAGCGCTTTCTGAGAAAGAGTTATGTTATGATGATTGGTATAACTTGGGATACAGAGGTTCTGAATCAAACTTGATACGAGGTCTTTGTAAACCATCACCACTAAAAGTTATTCTCGCTCTCGGAGCCTGTTTGTTTCATGTCGATTTATGTTGGTAACTTGCCTTACGAAGTTACAGAACAAGAAGTTAATGAAGTCTTTTCTGAATACGGTACAGTCAAGCGTGTAACGATTCCTGTTGATCGGGAAACCGGAAAAGTGCGTGGATTCGGTTTTGTAGAAATGGAAACTGAGTCGGATGAATCCCCAGCAATTGAAGCCCTAGATGGTGCGGAATGGATGGGACGAGAGTTGCGAGTGAACAAAGCTCGCCCTCGTAAAGAAAATAACAATCGAAATCGAGGAGGAGGTAGAGGCAATCGCGAGGATCGATTCTAAATTCAAATTGAAATCCTTCTCAGTTCAAGAAATATCCCCAACAGAACTCCTATGCTAGGCTCGAAGTAGAAGCTGGAGTTTTGCTTAGAGATCAGTGTAGAATTTTGTAGAATACTTTAGCTGTCTTCATCGACGAATAATTGTAAGCACAAACGACTCTATTGGGCTTAGTTGATGAAGAATTTTATTATGACTCATACTGTTATAAATCAAGGAGGTTAGTATCTTATGACCCAGGTGACTGTTGGTCAAAATGAAAATATTGAATCGGCATTACGTCGCTTTAAACGCCAAGTTTCCAAAGCCGGAATCTTTGCCGATATTAAACGCACTCGTTTCCACGAAACCCCAATCGAGAAAAAGAAACGCAAAGAGGTTGCCCGACGCAAGAAACGTTTTCGCTCTTAAGTTAATCGTTTTGAGAAACTCCCCCGCTTGGTGGCGGGGATATTTGTTTATGGGATGAGTAAATTTTTGTTAGAGTCGTTTTCTCCTTTATGCGCGATCGCGCCAACCCCCAAGGCAATCCGAACCCTACAGCCTCTGTGCCAAAGAGAACGGATTACCTTATTTGTGCCGAGTGATTTAAAGACTGATGCTGCCGATGTTGTTCCCTACCACGAGAAACTCAGGGTTCACTTGACAAACATTTGGTCGCAGTATCGGGGGATTATTTTTGTCATGGCAACCGGGGCGGTTGTGCGCTTAATTGCCCCCCTTTTAAGGGATAAACAGCAGGATCCGGCAATTGTGGTGATGGATGAAGCCGGAGAAAATATGATCAGCCTTTGTGGGGGTCATCAAGGAGGGGGCGAGGCGTTAACTCGTTTGTTAGCGCAAGCTTTAGGCGGAAATCCAGTTTTAACTGGGGCATCTGCCAGTTTAGAGTTTCCTGGGATCGATGTGCTGGGGAATCCCTTTGGTTGGCGTCGCGGAAAGGGAGATTGGACAGGTGTGAGTCGCGCGATCGCGCATCAGCAGCCGGTACAAATTATACAAAAAGTCGGTTCTACCCTCTGGCAAAGGCATCTCCCTACCGATCATTGTTTCCAGTTTGAGGAAAAGGCAACAGAGACGAAAGCAGCGGTTTTAATTACGGATCGCGAAGAAGCCTTCGATCCTCAAATTCCGCAAGTGTTGTGGCATCCGCGTGTGTTGTGGGTGGGCATAGGCTGCGAACGAGGAACAGCGAAAGCGGTAATTAAACAAGCGTTACAAGCAACGTTGCAGCAGTATGGTTTAGCCTCAGGCGCGATCGCGGGGTTAGCGACCATTGAGTTAAAAGCCGATGAAGCAGGAATTTTAGACCTAGCTGCTGAGCAAAACTACCCCCTGAAAATTTATTCAGCCGCAGAATTAAATCAAGTGAGTGTTCCCACTCCCTCTGCAGTAGTAGCGCAAGAAGTAGGAACAGCTAGTGTTGCAGAAGCCTCCGCCCTGAAAGCCGCTGACAACAGTGAACTGTTAGTGACCAAACAAATTTTCAAATCTAAGCAAGGGGCAGCAACAATCGCGATCGCGCGCTCAAAAACTGAATTGATTGGATCGACCGGAGAACTCTACCTGATTGGCGCAGGTCCTGGTGACTTAAATCAAATTACTCCGTTTGCCCGCACCGCCCTTACCAAAGCAGATGTGGTCATTGGCTACTCCCTTTATTTAGATCTGATTCAGCCCTTACAACGTCCCGGACAAATCATTGAACGCTATGCGATTACCCAAGAGAAAGAACGGGCAGAACGAGCGATTCACCTGGCAAATTGGGGGTTAAAGGTTGCCGTCGTCTCTTCAGGGGATATTGGCATTTACGGGATGGGCGGATTAGTGTTTGAAGAACTTGCCCATCAAGGTTGGGATGGTCAAACTCCTCAAGTCATCGTTTGTCCCGGGATTACCGCCATGCAAGCAGCAGCTGCGAAAGTCGGCGCCCCCCTGATGCACGATTTTTGTGCGATTAGTCTCAGTGATTTGTTAACCCCTTGGCAAGTCATTGAAAAACGCTTAACCGCAGCGGCACAAGGAGACTTTATTACTGCTTTATATAATCCGCGATCGCGATCGCGCACCGAACAGATTAAAATTGCTCAAAGTATTTTCAGCGAACATCGGACACCCGATACCCCAGTTGCACTCGTCCGTTCCGTTTCCCGAGTAGATGAACAAATCACTTTGACGACCCTACAAGAAATGTTAGAGCATCCCATTGACATGCTCACTGTTGTCATTATTGGCAATCGTAGTACCCGAAACGCTCAAGGTTGGATGATTACCCCGCGCGGTTATTACTAAAAGATCTAGCTTCTTCTTTGTAAAACTTAAAGAATTATTACATGATATGCCTTGAATCGGGGCAAGATAGAAATGTAGGTTCCTTTAATGGATTCGGTACTCATTTGCCGTATAACTAGATACAGGGAGTATTGTCGAGAGGTTCCGAGTGAGCTAACTCTACCATTTAGCACTCAGGCTTCAACATAATGACTTTCACGGCATTGTCGTGGGAAGTCAGCGGTACACCGGACTCAAAGTCCGGTGCGGGGCTTTCAGGGTGCGGAATTCATTTCCGCACACAGCCCCTTGCCTGCGCTGACCGCCCAGCCGCGGTCAATCTTTCCCTGCTCAAGTGCGATTTGGAAAAACACGGATTGAGGTTCAGTATTGTGTCTAAAAATATTTTTGTTGTTGGTCTCGACGAGTTTAATCTAGTAAAGCTCAAATCCCTACCCTGTGCAGCAGAATATAACTTTCATGCTTTGCTGCGCTATGAAGAGATTCGGGGTGTCAAGAGTTACTCGTTTCAAGAACTCTTAGACAAAGCAGAAGCTAAACTACAAGCGTTTAACGGAACGGTTGATGCAATTGTGGGCTATTTCGATTTTCCGATTAGTGACATGGTACCGATGCTCTGTCGTGAACGGGGCTTAACCTCTGCTTCTCTTGAAAGTGTGGTCAAGTGTGAGCATAAATATTGGAGTCGGCTCGAACAAAAGCAAGCAATCCCAGAACATATTCCAGGTTTCGATCTCTTCGATCCGTTTGATGACAACGCACGGCAAAATATCTCACTGAATTACCCTTTTTGGATTAAACCGATTAAATCCTTTCGGTCTTTTCTGGGGTTTAAGATCAGTAATGAGCAACAATTTTATGAAAGTGTTGCGATTATCCGCGACCAAATTGAGAAGATTTCTGAGCCATTTAACGGCTTACTCGAATATCTCAATCTTCCCCAAGCCATTGCCAATATCCCCGGACGTTATTGTCTAGCCGAAGAAATTATCACTGGTCGGCAATGCACCCTTGAGGGCTATGTTTTCCGGGGGGATGTTCATGTTTACGGTGTGGTCGATTCCATTCGCTATCCCAACAGTTCAACCTTTTCTCGCTACCAATATCCCTCCAAGCTTCCCCAATATGCGCAAGAAGAAATGGCAGCAATTACAGAGCGCTTAGTCAAACAGATTGGCTATGATAATGCCCCCTTTAATGTTGAGTTTTTTTATGACGAAAAACATAAAAAAGCATGGTTTTTAGAAATTAATCCTCGTATTTCTCAATCTCACGGTGACTTATTTGAAAAAGTAGATGGGACTCCTCACCACGAAATCATGATTGATTTAGCACTGGGCAATCAACCTGAATTTCCTCATCGAAAAGGAAAGTATAAGTATGCGGCTAAATTCCAAGAACGTCGGTTTCAAGATGGGCAAGTGCTTAAAGTACCGAGCCAATCAGAGATTGAAGCCTTACAACAAAAGATCCCCGATACCTTAGTCGATATTTTCGTCAGACCGGGAATGAGACTTTCAGAACTGGCGAATCAGGATAGTTACAGTTATGAAGTGGCAGATTTACTTCTGGGAGCAAACTCTCAACACGAGTTATTAGAAAAACATCGTCAGTGCTTAGAAGCCCTGTCCTTTGAAATTTCCCCCTAAGACTCTTGCTTCAGCCTCCTCTCACCTTTGGTAAGAGGAGGCGCTGCTTTTTGGGAAGAATTGAGTATGCAGCATGTTTATCGTCAATTGTCAATGGTATTGCTAACGAGTGCTCAGATGCTTAACAAAAAATTCATATGAAGTCTGAATTATGTTGGCGAATCGTTTCCATGCTGAGTCACGAATTTTTAGGAGTTTGCTGGCTTAATTTAACTTTTTTCAATAAAAACCCCAATCCTCTTATATATAAATTAGCAAAAAAATGTTGATCTTTACATCCAGTTGCCTCAAATGCTGTCAATTCGTGGTTATTTACAAATCTAAATATAAACAAAATAAATTAATATAATTTTTTTGTTTTGATTAACTTATAAAAACAACACAAAATATGCAGTAGAGAGAGCGAAGAAAAGAAGCCTAAAAAAATATTCAATTTTGAGGATTAACGATAAGCTATTATAAAAGTAACAAAATATTGCGAAACAGCATACTTATGACGATTTCTTTTCAAAGTCTAGGCATCTCTGAAGAAAGAGTACAACAACTGGAGAAACTAGGCTTCGAGCAACCGACTAACGTCCAAGCACAAGCAATTCCCGAACTGTTAAAGGGAAAGGATGTCGTTGGTCAGTCCCAAACGGGAACCGGAAAAACAGCAGCCTTTTCGCTGCCGATTCTAGAACAGATCGATGTTAAAGATACGGTCGTTCAGGCTTTGATTTTGACGCCGACGCGAGAGCTTGCCCAGCAAGTGGCGTCCGCGATGAAAAACTTTTCTCATGATCGCGCTCTGAAGATTTTAACCGTCTACGGCGGTCAATCGATTGACCGGCAAATTCAAACCCTGAAGCGCGGCGTGCAAGTGGTTGTGGGCACTCCGGGACGGATTATTGATTTACTCAATCGTAAAGCCCTCCGTCTGGATACCCTGCGCTTTGTCGTTCTCGATGAAGCCGACGAAATGTTAAGCATGGGCTTTATTGACGATGTGCGGGAAATCTTAAGACAAGCTCCCGAACAACGACAAACTGCTTGTTTTTCTGCCACAATGCCCCGGCTGATTCAAGACTTGATTAATCAGTTCATGGATCATCCGGTGAGCTTGAAAGTCGAACAACCGAAAGGAACGCCCAACAAAATCGAGCAACGGGTTTATAAAATCCCTCGCGGCTGGACAAAAGTCAAAACCCTGCAGCCAATCTTAGCAGTGGAAAACCCAGAGTCAGCACTGATCTTTGTGCGCACGAAACGGACTGCCAGCGAAATCACCCAAGAACTACAAACCGCTGGTTACAGTGTCGATGAATATCATGGCGACCTCAGTCAAGGTCAACGCGAACGACTGGTGCAACGGTTTCGTAAAAATCAAGTGCGCTTTGTCGTTGCTACCGATATTGCCGCTCGCGGTTTAGATGTGGAAAATCTCTCCCACGTCATTAACTTTGACCTTCCGGATAATATTGAAACCTATATCCACCGCATTGGACGCACGGGACGCGCCGGTAAAACGGGTATTGCCATCAGTTTAAGTCAATATCGCGATCGGAATACTCTCCGTCAGATTGAACGCCGGTTACGTCAACGGTTGAATATCCTGTCAATTCCCAGCCGTGCTGAAATTGAAGCCCAACGCTTGGAGAAACTGCGGGAAGACTTACAAAATAGCCTTGGTGGCGAACGCATGGCTTCTTTCTTACCCTTAGTACGAGAACTGGGTGATGAATATGATGCCCACGCGATCGCGGCGGCAGCTTTACAAATGATTTACGATCAAAGTCGTCCCCAGTGGTTAGATGAAAACTGGCAAGATCCTCCTAGTGATCGGCCAAAGCCCAAACCTCGGAACAAACGGAGTTCCAAGCCTTCAATTCGTTCTACCTCTGCTGAGCGTTCTTAATTTCATGGTTCGTACCACATCAGCTCAGTTTTTGTGGTAAATTGTTGGCGAGAGCCATTTTCTAGGGATTAACCTACATCAGAGCGGAGTATTCACCAACTCACATAACAATGTAGGGTGCATCTCTCAACAGGTTGGTTGATTGTCCCCCATCGGCGAATGCCAAAGTTAAGGTCAAATGTGACAAAACGACCAACCTTATTGCCAGTTCGATTCCCCTACTACTGCTGTTTAATTCCCTGGTTCTTCGCTAGTGATTTTTGAACATACTGAAAAAGGAACCCGTGACCACAACTAGAGTTTCGCCTGTTAGTCCGAATCCGAGCCAAAATCGCTTCAAAGATCAGACAAGTTGGTCTGGTCTCATCGAAACCTATCGTCCTTTTTTGCCCGTTAATTCGACGACGCCAGTTGTTACCCTCCTTGAAGGAAATACGCCTCTTATTCCAGCGCTTAGCATTTCAGAACGCATTGGCAGAGGGGTGAAAGTCTATGTTAAATATGATGGCTTAAATCCCACGGGTAGCTTTAAAGACCGAGGCATGACCATGGCAATTTCTAAGGCGAAAGAAGCCGGTGCCCAAGCTGTCATTTGTGCCAGTACAGGAAATACCTCTGCGGCTGCTTCAGCTTATGCGATTCGTGCTGGATTAAAGCCCTTTGTTCTCATTCCTGATGGCTATGTTGCCCTGGGCAAACTAGCCCAAGCTCTTCTCTACGGGGCAGAAGTGATTGCCATTGATGGTAACTTTGATGATTGTTTTCAGCTAGTGAAAGGCATTGCCGAAGAATATCCCGTTACTTTAGTTAATTCCGTTAATCCCTATCGCCTCGAAGGACAAAAAACTGCCGCTTTTGAAATTGTCGATCAATTAGGAGAAGCCCCTGACTGGTTGTGTATTCCCGTTGGCAATGCCGGAAATATCTCTGCTTATTGGATGGGCTTTTGTCAGTATCATCAGCATAATAAATCAGAAAAACTCCCGCGCATGATGGGCTTCCAAGCCGCAGGCGCCGCCCCGATGGTGCAAGGTCATCCGGTGAAGTCTCCCAACACCATTGCTACTGCGATTCGGATTGGCAATCCCGCCAACTGGAAACGAGCCTTAGCAGTGCAAGAAGCGAGTCAAGGGGAGTTTAATGCCGTTAGTGACGAAGAAATTCTAGAAGCATATCGGATTTTAGCCCGAGAAGAAGGGGTTTTCTGTGAACCGGCAAGTGCGGCTTCAGTGGCAGGTTTGTTGAAAGTTAAAGATCGGATTCCCAGCAATACAAACGTAGTCTGTGTCTTAACTGGCAATGGTTTAAAAGATCCGCAAAGTGCAATTGATCATGCCCAAGCACAAGTGAAAGCTGGTGTTCCTTCCAAGTTAGAAGCAGTTGCTGAAGCAATGGGATTTTAATCAGGTTGAAGTAAAAAGTATCTACGAAGTGACAGGGAATCGAGATTGAGCTATGGGCGACAGCCCCGCGCTCTCCCAAAGGGGAGCGTCGGGAAGGATAGCCCGCCGACGGAATATCTTGTAGTCGGCAATCGAGAAGTGGTATAGTTTGGATCAAGTCCAAGCAATCTAATTGGATTGATCCGTTAAGGACGAATCTTGGATATCTACGCCTCTTGTCTCGGGCAACGCACAGAGTAGACACCCAAAGACGGAATACGATTTCTGGAAAGGCGAAAAACAAGAGTAACATACAAGTTAACAGAACTTTAAAGTGGGGGTGGGCGTCTTCCTCACTCAAGCTCCGCTTTCCAAAGTCTGCTTTCCGATGCGGAACTTGGTTCCGCTCGGGTCAGACTTCAATGCGCGATCCAATCGCGCTTGGGTCGGAGCTCTAAAACGCGAAGCCTTTACTGAAGGTGGAGAAGCCAGCAGCGTATACTTGTATCGCTGTCTGGAGTACGTCACTGAGAGAAAACCGATAGACTCGGATCCCAAACAACTTCATATCAGCTATTCTATTCCTGCTTCGTATAGCGCTATATCATTAATGGATAGCTGACTGGGTTGTGACGCTCAGTGAATCTGATTAATCTTTCTGTTTATTGAACCTCTCCCGCTAAGTTGATGCTTTAACGGGAGATTCTTACTTTCAATCAATCCCTAAGTTGACCCCTGCCTATTCCCTAGCACATAGCGCTATATCAGCTTGATTACTAAATTTCCTGATGAAAAGGTGCATAACTAACTTCTCCTCAACATATTCAATAACAACACACCAAATGCACTAACTTCAAAGGAATTCAAAAATGATCAGTAAAAAACTTGCTTTCAGTTTCATCGCTGCCGTTGCTTTCGCGACTCCCGCTGCTGCTCAACAATCTCAAACCTCTGTCCAAAGCGCGAATACTAACAATGCGGCGGTCAACGGGTCGAGTGCCTTTTCTAACACTGAGCTTAATAATCAGCAAATTCAGTTGGAACGCGAGGGTTTCTACCATCAAGATCCTCAAAGCCAAGTTTCCATCCAAGAGTCCAACACCAGCAATGCGGCGGTCAACGGGTCTAGCGCCTTCTCAAACACCGAGCTCAATAATCAGCAAGTACAAGTTGACTCCGAGGGCTACTACCCCTATCCCCTTGGCTACTAAGAGATTAACTTTTCTCGGGGAGCAAGTGCATAAGTGATTGTTCCCCAACGTATCAAACAGTAACCTCATTATTCAACTATTTGTCAACAACTCACACCAAAGGAATTCAAAAATGATTAGTAAAAAACTTGCTTTCGGTTTAATCGCTGCTATTGCTTTCGCCACTCCTGCTGCTGCTCAACAATCCCAAACCTCGGTTCAACGTGCCAACACTAACAACGCTGCGGTGAACGGGTCGAGTGCCTTTTCTAACACGGAATTGAATAATCAGCAAATCCAAAGCCAGCGCGATCGCTTTTTCAATCAAGATCCTCAAGGCCAACTTTCGATCCAAGAGTCCAACACCAGCAATGCGGCGGTCAACGGGTCTAGCGCCTTCTCAAACACCGAGCTCAATAATCAGCAAGTACAAGTTGACTCCGAGGGCTACTACCCCTATCCCCTTGGCTACTAAATTTTTTTGAGGTTTTACCGATTTCCTCAATTAAGACCCTTAAAAAATCGGGTTAACCCCATTTGGAACCACAAAAATGCTAAAGAAAACTTGTTCTTTAAGTCTTGTTACCGCTGCTGCTATTATTTTTTCTCCATCTATTGTCTTCGCTCAGCCTTCACAGTTCAGTTCACAACAAATTAATACTAGCGCTACAGCGACTGGAGAAGGCAGCACTGCAATTAATAACATCCACCAATCTAGTCATCAAAGACAGCGGGGAATGCGCTCAAATCATCAGTCACAGATTTCTGTACAACGGGTTGATGCGACGTCAGCAGCTTTGGGTAATAATGCCACTGCAATTAATAATATTCGCCAATTTAGTCGCCAAAGACAGCGGGGAATACACTCTAGACCACAGTCACAGAGTTCTGGGCAGCAGGTCAATGCGAATACGGCTGCTGCTGGTGATTGGAGCACCGCAATTACTAATCTAGAACAAAATAATAGTCAAAGTCAGTTTGATGTTCGATGAATAAGAACCAACCATTCCTTCAAGATTATTTATTCCTCTCGGCATCATCTTAAAGTCAAACTATTAGCCTCTTTTCTCGAAGAGAAGGAGTAAACTCATGCTTACTAAACAGTCAATTTTATTACTAGTCATTCCGACTTTGCTTACTTTACCGGTTGGAATTGCTAAAGCAGACAACATTCATGTGCAAACTGACGATCAAACAGTGACAATCGATGACGATAACGGTATCACAATTGAATCAGGTCCTCAAGAAATGATCATTCCTCCAGAGTCATCGCCTTCGCTCTCTCGTCGTTGGATTCTCAATCTTCCTAAGCCAAGGAAGTCTCCCTGGTGTCGAGAAAGAAGTTACACTCATCAAGATACTCAAACTAGCAATTCCTCTGCAGGAGTATCGCACACTCAAAGTTCTGTATCCATCCAAACCTGTCAATAAACTAACGCCAAGTAGAAACTTAAAAATAGGAGCTCAAAATGAAATTGAAGATACTTTCGCTAGGCTTATTCTCCCTTTCCACTCTGTTACCTCTAACCCCTGCTATCACTTCTCAGGCGAATGCAGCTTGTGTTATGGTTGATACAAATACTCAAGTAGCGATTCACGGCTCCCAAAAACCGGCATCCCAAAGCAACAATGTTGAAATGCAAAGTGCAGAAGATTGCTTCGGAAATGTGACAGTCTCTAATGGCACTCAATCTTCTATTACTCCCGGAGAAGTGCAACAAAGCCGTAACAGCAGTCATTATGTTGGTGGTGGCATCGAAAATAGCCATGGGCTCAGTGGACCCACCATCAGAGTTCCTGTCAGCACACAGGTCGATGCTTATAGCCCGGCTCACGATCCCAATGTTATCAATTTTGGAGAATGAAGATTAGTGAGAAGAGCGCTTTGGTGAGATGCTATAGTCTTGTGTCAACTTATCCTCTTTTGTCATTTTGAGTAGAAAATAAATGCTGAGTCGCTTCAATCTAATCCTTGGAAATCAAATCAAGCTTCATGTTACGAAATTTGCAGTCTCAGTTGTTCTCCGCCTGTAGTGACAGAAGAGGATTATTTAACTATTACCAGATTACCCATGGATACTAATTTTCTTACGCCCCAACTATCGTTACAAGAATCATTTGTCTTTGAAGGAACTGGGAATGTTATTTTTCAAGACTTAAATCAATTGCTTACCTTTGTTCCAATTACTATTCCTGATTCTTTTGAGCAAGACGAAGCATTACAAGCTTCTCTTCAGGCAATTACCGAAACTAAAAATGATAATAATCTTCTAACCATTGAACAAACCTCACCGCAGTCTGAGCAATCTGGCGAGAAGAAAGACAATAACAATGATGATCGCGCAACTGTTACCAACACCGGCACTGACGAGCAAAGCACCTCACCAATTCAGCTCAGTTTTCAAACCGTTGATTTGCTAGGGGACGATAATACGATTCAACAAGAAAGTCAACAGCTAGTCGCCGATCTATTTTTCTTTGAAGAAGAAAGGAGCGACTTAGGAGATTTTTTTGAGAGTGTCGCTCAGGATTTATTGCTCAGTTCATTACAATTTGCCTTTCAGGATATCATCATTGAAGGCGACGATAATTTTATCGAGCAGAGTATCAATCAGACAATTACAGCGTTTGTCTTTTTAGATGAAGAAGAGATTATCAATAACACTAACTTTACACAGGTATCGATTCCGGAAATATTTCTTGGTGATGGCACGACTGTTGTTGATGATAATTTAATCAGTCAAGATACAACGCAATCAATTGCGCTCAATCTTAACTTTAGCGATGAGCCCATAATCTCCAATAATGGGGAGGGACAAATTGACGTCTTATCTGACTTCCCTATCGATACATTAATCAATGAGATTATTAGTGAAGAAATATTGGAAATTGCAACGCAAACTAGTTTCCAAGATGCTTTTATTACCGGAGATAATAATTTTATTATTCAGGAAGAGATTCAAGAACTTCTCCCGAATGTCTTCTCCGAAGAAATCGCCAGCAAGCTTACTGATGCAACTAAAGATGCCAAAATTCAAACTTTGGTAAAAAACTCAGTTGAGAACGTTATTAATAGTGAAGATGACAATGTTTTTGGTCAAACAGAGGTTTTCCTAGAGGGACGTCGTGAACAAGTTCGGACTGAAGAAACGAATCTCGGTAACTTAACCGCTGATGCCAACCTTGCAGCTGCCCAATCTGTAGATGAAAGCGTTAGGGTCTCTCTTATCAACAGTGGTGGAATTCGTACTGCCATTGGTGAAGTTGACGATCATGGGCAACTCTTACCGCCTCCGAGGAATCTAGAGACTGGCAAAGAAGAGGGACAAATTTCTCAATTTAATATTGTCAACAGTCTTCGTTTTAATAATGATCTCACTCTGCTCACCGTAACTGCCCAAGAGCTGGAACTCCTCTTAGAACATAGTGTAGCAGCGACCAAAGAGGGCGCGACTCCCAGCCAGTTTCCCCAAGTGAGTGGTTTGAGCTTTAGCTTTGATCCCAGCCAGCCAGCGATCGCGTTTGATGAGCAAGCGAATATCCTAACTGAAGGAGAACGTATTCAGAGTCTTTCGATTCTCAATGCAGATGGCAGTGTCCATGATGTCATTGTTGAAGAGGGTAACTTAATCGGCGATCCAAGCCGTGAGATTCGCCTAGTCACCTTAGACTTTCTTAGCGGGACCTTCTCCGACAGCGACTTTATTGGCGGAGAGGGCTATCCATTCCCGGCTTTTGCTGAAGATGTTGTCAATTTAAGTGAGGTTCTAACTGATCAGGGGCAAGCGACATTCGCAGATCCCGGTAGTGAACACGATGCTCTCGCTGAGTTCTTAGTTGAAAACTTCCCAATCGGTGGCAATGTTGCCTTTAATCAAGCTGAAACACCTCCTACTAAAGATGAGCGTATCATCAATTTGTCTGTGCAAAATAATGAATTCCACCGCCCTGATTCGCCAGTCCTAAAAGAACCGGGAATATTTGACCTCACAAACGAGGAGGTATTTGGACCAGCCGGAGAGGTCGTTACTGCCCATTTAGCCTCTGAGGTAATTTCTCGTGGAGTATTTAATAACTTGGTGGGCTTCTATACCGTGGCTGATAAAGCTGGTGGCATTGATACAGATGATGATGGGATCGCCGACCTGACACCGGGGGAGGACGGATATACAGAAGCCGCCTTGGCCAATGCCGAGGATGCTATTCTCAAACGAGGACAAACTGGATCCATTGAGTTGACCTCAGGAGAGATTGTGGTGCCCTTCTTACTCGCACGAGGGGGAGACCTTGATGAAATTCCAACAGAACTCCCGGAAGGCATTCAAGCGTACTTCCCTTATCTCGCTGCTAACACCGATGGTGCAGACCACTTCCGTCTTTTAAGTGACAACACCCTTGGCATTGAAGACTTGGAGGGGGGCGGCGACCAAGACTTTAACGACCTCATCTTCCAATTAGATTTTGCTTAACCGTTTCGCTTGACACTCCTTAGGTTTTCGAGTAGAAAAACCAAACTTTAATTGACCGCTTTGGGGATGACAGTTTCATCCGATTGGCTTGTGCAATAGTTTTCCAGCCATGCTAAACCTGTTAAAGAGCGAACAGGCGTAACAAAAATGTCACTTTCTGGCAAGTTGAGAGTAATTTCCTCTGCTGGTACAGTCGTTGGCCACAGCCACTGCAGCAAGGGGGATGCTTGAATTGCATTGACATTCAAACCACATAAGTTTTTTAACCAAGCCGTTTGGTTGCTTAAAGGAGCCAGTGCTTCTTCTCGAACGGCATTAAGAGTAACTTGTACCTCGGGTGCTTCTTGAGCGACTAAATTTTCTTGCCCCATTCCCAGCCCTGCTGCTAGTTCAATGCTGTCATAGAACATGGGCAGAATAAAGTATTCCACTACTCCAACAACACCATTGATAATCGAAACAAATTGACCGGCTCTCAGTTCAACAACCACATTACCTTCCTGATCCATCACTTTCACGGGACCTGTAGGACTATTCGTGAGCACCCCAACTAGGGAAGCATTGCGAGTCGTATCATGTTGAATAAAAAGTGCTGTCCCCTCAGAAACAATCGTCGCTTGGGGAGTGGTCATTGTACTCGTTCCCATTCCAGGGCGAATCATCACTAAAGCGGCTCCCCTCACTAACTCAAAACGGCGTTTTCCCGGTGGGAACCGAAACGTTGTTCTTTCTCCTGTGCGGACTAAGGTGCCTTCATTAAACAGGAGTTGGGCTTGTGAGCGAGCAGCCGTTCGCACCGCATCTCTAGGAGCCAAAATATCTCCAACTGTTGCTGAAGTCCAAACGCCTTGATTTTGCCGTTCTAATTCAACTTGATTTTGTTTTTTATAAATTTCAGCGCGCGTTAACACCGATTGTGCTACCGCAGGAGAAAGCCAGAAACTTGTTAATAAGAGTCCATTGACTAGGGCGTGAGGAAAAAGATATTTGAAAGCTGCCATCTTCTTCATAGAGGATCATTTTGCTCTATCTTGGCAGAATTTATCATTTTTTAGTAACTTAAATCATTTTAATCGAATGAATTTGAATTCAATCACTGGCCTCAATCAATTAGAAACGTAGAATTTCTCGGTCGTAATAATCAGGAGTGGGTTCTATTTCCCAAACCAATCCCTCGCCAGGTTCTAGCGCCACTTCTAGGGTTAGTTGATCAACGGCTGTCTCAGCCGTTACTTCATTGCCTGGAAAAGGCTCAAGTTCTTCTGTGAGCAATCTGAGTTTAAATCCAGATGGAATGCGTCCACCAGGAGCTAAACTGCGGAGTTCGATACACCATGCTGAAGAGACACGGTTATTAAGGGGAAAAAGCTGTAGTTGGTAAGGCTGGTTGGCAACGGTTAGCTCCCGGACAAAGGCAGAGGTAACTGTCTCTGACGTTTCTCCTCGAGCAGACGCTAAGCTGGGTTGAAAATTGACTCGTTGCCATCCCAGCTGCTGCGCTAGTCTAGAAACCCCCGTTTCTAACCACTGGAGGATAGAGTATTGTTCAGGGATTCCTCGACGTTTCTCAGCGAGTCGCTGTCTCCACCCTCCATGTTCAAGTAATGCGCCCCAGAGGGTAAACGGAACGGCTAAACGAGGTGGCACAATTGAAGGAGTCCCTAGCCGCTGTAATAGTTGTTCCGCTTGGGTGGAAGAAATGGCGGGTAAGGGTGTAATTGCAGCTTTTGTTTGTTCTTCAGGACAAAGTTTGCGAGCGATCCAAAGCACATTGAGATCTGAAATCAATTCTTCTTCACTGAGGAGATAGGATCGACTGCCAGCATCATACGCTGCGACTGTTTTAAGCCGTTGATGAGTGGTATATCCCCAAACTCTAATTAACTGTTCGTCCGGGTTAATCTGAACTGCAAGATAATAATCAGCAACCCAGCCTGGAATATCTACCCACTCTTGAGGAACTTCTAATTCGCTCAAGTCAACTGCTTCACTCGGAATTAGGACAATCCGGGAATGCTTAAAGCTAATCGCTACACCATTGACAACTTCCCAGAAACTAGAGAGAGCTGAAGAATGGGGCCAAGGTTCTGCTTTAGGATCTTGCTCTTGTTTTAGCCAGGGCAAAAAGGTTTGAAGACAAAGCTGGTTAAGATAAGAATTCCAGCGACTAGTAGCAGTTGCTGCGGACTGGCTTTCCTGCCAAGCAGAGGTTTGAATATCTGGAGATATGGCTAAAGTGAGCTCAGTGGGATTAGATAAGATTGAGTCAAAAGTCATCATAGATTTTCCTTTATGAGTCTAGAGAAAATAAGTTAAATTATTGGTTTAATGTCAATCCAATATTTTGGATATTTGAATGTAAGAACTGTCCAAGTGATTAGGACTCGCTTGTTTCAGTTAGCGGCTCACGATAATAACTGACCAGCCATTCTTCTAAGAGAGCACTTGTTGATTTAAGTACGTCTGATGTCAAAGAAATATGTAAAGTTTCTTGGCTCCACTGAGCCAGCGTTTGCAGCAGAAATTCCCTGACCTTAGTTAAACGTCGCGAAACGGTGTATTGCTTAATGCCCAATTGCTGAGCAATATTTTTTTGAGAAAGTTGTTCGGCATAATACAGGACTAACAGTTGTTGACTTTCTGAAGTTAGCTCAGTTATGGCTGCTGTTAAGACTTGCTGAACTTGAGTCTGTTGACTGATGCGTTTCTCGGTTTCTTCCTCAACAATGAGTTCAGTCAGTAACGAATCTTCCCCTTCTCCGGCTAAAGTGTCAACAAGCTCTCTCTCTTGGCCTGGTTTCGGAGTATTAATTGAAGTTACAGTGGGATAAAAATAGGCGCGAGCTGCTTTAGCACAGGCGAGGAGCCACTGTTCCATTTGTTCAGAACTCGCATCTGCTCCCGGAGACGGAAGAGATTGGTAACGCTGGCTATTGTAGAGCTCAGCAATCGTCTCCCAGGTTTCTGGGGTAGGTTTGGCTAGCTTACGAGTTGAACTCGCTTGAGTGGGAACATAGACCGTCTTAAAACAATTCCAAGCGAGAAGATAGCGGTGCATCTCAAAGGTTAGTCCCGCATTTTGGAGCGCTTCGGTAAGGCGCTTCTGACTAATTTTACGCAGTAATCCCCAGTCGGAGCAGATATCGATTTCTTGACGCTGTCGGAGAAACACGCGAATTTGATTATGAAAGGCTGAGCTAGCATAACTTTTCAACTTAAAGCCTTGATTGGGATCAAACCCTTTCAAAATTTTATCCATGCTCGCGATCGCGGCTTGAAAACGATCCGAAAGAGAATACTGAGTACTGCTAAAGTCAGTGACGGTTCTGTGAGCTGCCCAATAGCAAACTTCTTGCAGATAGGCAGATAGATGTCCTCTTGCCAAACTAGCGCGATCGCGTTGCCAAAATTTATACCAATAAAGCGCCCAAAAATGATCAGAATTTGCACTGTTTCCCATGGAACTTTGAGAAAGACAGCACCTCATACTCTGACGTAGGCGCGAATCAGTCACCCAACCGCTAAAACGATCAAGATCGAACTGAATAAAAGTTGAAAATTTTTCAATGATGTCTTGGCGAGGAAGCATAAATTGGCAAATTCCAAGCTATTAAACTTTGTAAAGTATTCTTGATTCCCCTTTTTGCATTACGGCCGACAGAATACAACCTCAAGTTCTGATCAATATTGGATTGTGCTATCTCAATCATAGCGATTTAGAATTAGAAAAAAGGGGCGCGATGACAGGCTAATCTAGAAATTTAGAACTGATTACTGATTGTCAGTTCAAGAAAGTAAAAAAGAAAATTGTTTTTCTTTTTCACGCTTTGGGAAATGTCTAAGATCATCTTCTCCTGTCACACAACCTTTAATTGTACATCAAGTGATCATCAGCTAAAAACCTTAATATTTCATAGTTATTTGAGTGACAAAAATCTTTTTCATATGTGATCAATAGTCATATCATCAGGAAACAGTAGTGTTTGTTTCTAAATAATAGGGGTCAAGCAAAACTTTATAATTAATCTTCACTTAAAACAATAGTAGACTGTGCGATAATTTCCCAAAGGACAAAGATACTTAGGTGTGTGAAATTAAAAAGCAAGGCTAAATCAATCTTAAACAATTTTGGCTATGTTTAAAAATCTTAGACTGAGACAAAAACTGACGCTTTTACTATTTCTGATTTTTATTGGTGGCTTATCTGTTGTTGGTATCGCTCTCAATATTGTTCTGGAGCGAAATGCAGAGCAAGAAATTGCTGCCAAGGGTCTGATTTTAATGGAAACCATGAACTCAGTTCGGAACTATACAAGCAATCAAATTCAGCCAGAATTAGTCCACAGACTAGAAGAGAAATTTTTGCCCGAAACAATTCCTGCTTATTCCGCACGAGAAGTTTTTGAAGGATTACGACAAAATTCAGACTATCGGGATTTCTTTTACAAAGAGGCAACGCTTAATCCCACAAATCTTAGAGATAAAGCGGATAGTTTTGAGACTGAGCTTGTCGAAACGTTTAGGAATAATGAAGAAACAAAAGAGCTACGAGGATTTCGTTCGACTCCTAGTGGCGATCTTTTTTACATCGCTCGTCCACTCACCGTTTCTCGGCCAAGCTGTCTGGAGTGTCATGGTACGGTTAGCGATGCACCAAAAAGCATGGTTGAACGTTATGGCAGTGTCAACGGCTATGGATGGAAACTCAATGAAATCATTGCCGCTCAGATGATGTCCGTTCCGGCAGATACAGTAATTACTCAAGCTCGCCAATCCTTATTTTTAATTTTAGGAATCGTCTCCGCTATCTTTGTTGCCATTATCTTTCTACTGAATATTTTCCTCCATCAAACAATTACACAACCTTTGAAGCACATTGCGCAGATGGCTGATCAAGTGAGTAAAGGGAATATGGCAATTGAGTTTGAACGATCAACTAATAATGATGAGATCGGTAATTTAAGTAAAGCATTTCAGCGGATGAAAATAAGTTTAGAGATGGCAATGAAGCGACTCAACCGTTCCCATCCGAGTAGAGGCAAGCAGGAATAAACGTCAAAATTTGACTCAGGTTCGACACCATTTCGATTCAAGAAAAAATGCGCTCTTTAAATTCACGAGCCTCCCGAAAATCGGGGATTTCTGCAGCTAAGATTTCAACTAATTCTTGCGGAGACCTTGGCAAAGATTGTTCCATTGCCTCTTCTATAACCAATTCTGCCATTGGTCCAATAAAATAGGCTAACTCTCTCTGACAAAGTTCTACAAATTCAGGATCAAGTGGATTCGGCGGCAGTGGTTCAGCTTCAAACTCCACTCCTTGTGCTTCGATAGCTGGCGAAGAACTGATGATGGTTGTTTCTGATGGAGGAGGCGGAGGGACTTCTACCGAAGACTGGGGAGAGTCAAGGTTGGGTTGGCTAATGGCAGTACTGATTCCTCCTGCTTCGGTTTGTTCTAATTGCTGTAAATCGGCTAGAACATCTTGAGCGACCCGATAGCGATATTGAGGCTGGTCCGCTAACAACTGATCCAGAATTTGAGCAAAAGCATCGCTAATTTCGCAGTAGGAACGCCATTGCCATTCTAAGGAATATTGATCGAGGAGTAAAGTGGGATTTTTTCCAGTCAAAAGAACAACTGCAGTAACACCCAAAGCATAAAGATCGCTACTGGGTGAACAGTGACCCATACTAATTTGCTCACGGGGGGCGTAACCAATTTTGCCAACAAAAGATATTTTCCCGACAAATGAACCAGAATCTCTGTGATCATCCTCTTTTAAATCAATTTGCTCCGGATTAATCACTTGTTTTCCCACACCAAAATCAATTAATAGTGGTAATTCATGATCGTTAGGAAGCATGACATTATCTGGAGAAATGTCGCGGTGAATAATGCCACATTCGTGAATATATTTCAAAACTGATAGTAGACTTTTTAGCCACTGAACGATCTCAGCTTCCGAAAAGGATTGACCCTGTTTCTGACGTTCTTGTAGGAGCTCGGAATAGGTTTTCCCGTTAACATACTCCTGTACAATAAATAACTGATCTCGTCCTTCAAAGCAAGCTAAAAATTTGGGAATTTGAGGATGCTTAATTTGATGCAGAATTTTTGCTTCTCTTCTAAACAAGTCACGAGATTTTTGCAGCTCATATTCTCCTGTGCCACTCGGGGCAAATTCTTTGAGAACGCAAGGTTCATTAAAACGATGAGTATCAAGTGTTAAGTAAGTTCGACCGAGACCACCCTGCCCTAGAACCTTTTGGATCAAGTAGCGATCATTGATTAGAGTCCCAAAGGGAATTTCGTCACTTCTTACTTTTGATGATGACATCTCATCAAGGCTCCCCGCTTAATAATGAGCAAATTCTCCTAATAATTTTCTTGAATAATAATCATCTAAGGAGTTAGTAATTTTTTGAATTTGAGCACCAAACCTTTGTTTAGGTTGATGATCACAACAAGCAAAGGCAGGGGTCAAATCAGCAATTGCTTCTAGAATAATTTTAGCTAAATTTTCTTTTAAACTAAGGGAATGAAAAGGAAGAATCACAATTGCGACTCCAAATAAACAATAAAGACTCAACAAAAGTTCAGTTTCAATTTCACTTTTTGAGAGTTGATTGCTGGTCAGAGTTAGATGCCGGATCTCTTTGCTGTCAGACAGTTTGAGTCTTTAACCGATTCTTGGCTCTGAACATTCCTTGCTGTAAAGGATTGCAACTAAAGCTCTCACTTGACTTTAATTCGTATTTTGGGTTGACTGCTTTGCTATAGAAAAATGGTTCTTGACTAATTGATTAAGTTGTAGCTAAGTTAAACGATGACATAGCACCTTCAAACAATGAGTGTATATTTTGGATCCAGCCCTAGCAAGGCTTCGTGAATACACCCAAAATTTTAGCGACTTTACTAAATACTTTGGTTGAGTATACCTAAAATTGTGTCAAAACTTTTCAAACTTTGTCAAGCTATGTCAAGCCCCTATGTGACAATCTGTTACTCAGAGTCTTTAGTGATTAATATGGCTGGTGTTTCTTGAACCTGCGTTTCCAGAGGTCGCACTTTCTCCACTAACTCAATAAAGTGTTCGTAGTCGGGAACTTCAGTCGTGGGAACATAGCCAGCGTCTCCAATCAGACTTGAAGGCGCATTCTTCATCACTTCAATGATATGTTCTTGCCGATTGCGCTCTAGTGTGGGTCCAAGGAGGACGACGCCAGAGGGAATCCAACGGCTTTGATGCAAAATGCGAAAATCTGTTGACTGAAATTCCTGACTATATTGCTCAAAGTCTCCTTCAGATAAAGCTCCAGCGTCTACTTGCTCTTGGCTAAGCCATTCCAAAATTGTTTTTGGGGTCGGAGCCAAGCGGACCTCTGCTAGGGTTAAACCATATAGATCATAGAGGGGGAGATAATAGCCCGCAGCTGAACCGGGGTTTCCTAAGGCAACAATTTTGTTAGAAAGATCAACAAGACTTTGAGCAGAACTCGCTTGGGGGACAACAATAACAGAGCGTTCGAGGCTACTAATTCTTTCTAAGGAAAAAATAGGAATATAAAGTTCCTGACCCATTGCAATGGCCGCTAAACCGGGAGGGGCAAATACAATTGACCAATTATTCCGCTGAATTTGTTCCAAAGCTTGCAATTCATTGTAAGCGGGTTCTAATTCAACGACGCTATTGGTTTGTTCGGCTAAATACTCTTGTAAGGGTCTGTACCGCTCAACAGATACTGTTCCTCTCTCATAACTCACGACGCCGATTGTCAGCTTATTCGGATTAACGGTTTCCTTGGAGCGGCATCCGACCAGTACAAAGCTGATTAATAAGAAAAAATGGATGAGGAGTAAGGGGCGTGACACCATAGGGTTAATCCGCTAAAAAATATCCTTACGTTTTTGCAAACACAGGGTAACTAATAAGTAGATTACTGTAAATAGGCAAAGAATCCCCCAATTTAACATCAGATTCTCCCACGTTGCGTCGTAGGTAGAAGAGGGTTCAAAAAGCATCGGCAAGGAATTACCGGCACTTGAGGGAACCATTTGATTGAGATCGGCTAGCACGCCGTAGGCTGCTACTGACCAGCGACTTAGCATCAGCCATGACAGAGGACGGGCAACTCCCTCTAAATCAAATAGTACTCCAGAAAAGATGATTTGGGGAATCATGACCAGAGGAAGAATTCCATTCCCCTGGTTTTCGCTCTTAACTAAAGCTGAGAGCATCAGGCTTAAGCTGGTGCTAGCGACTAAAGTAAGAAAAGTGGTAATTCCGACCCCCATCCACCAAGGAATCAGCTCAGATTGGGGCGCACCAAAACCAATGAGAATGGCTAAGACAATCAGAAAGCTTTGCAGCAAGGCAATGCCAGTCCGAATTAGAAACTTAGATCCTAAATAAGGCAATAACCCCAAATTCAGCAGTCGTTCTCGGCAGTAGATGGCTGATTCTTTGACGATTTCTCCAATGGAGTTAGACAATCCGAGCCAAATCGCGATACAGCTAAAAACAAATAGTAACCGGAGTGCTAGGGGTGCCTGTGTAGCTGTTGGCGAATCGACGTACTTGAGAGGGGCCTCTCCCTCAAGACATAACGCAGTTAAAGCAATGGTAATCGGACCCGAGAGTAACGTAAAACTGACACTAGCGAGATCGCGCCTCACCAACTGATAATAGCGTTGGCTTAGTAGCAGCAGTTGCTTGAGGGGAGATGAAGTATGAGATGACGAATCACTGATCAACTGTTGCTCTTTGCCAGGACTCAGGGAAGCTTTGATATAACTTTTATATTTGTCAGAAACGTAATATTGCTTTGCCCACTCATCAACAATCGCTTGGTTTTCTACTTCGGTGCTCCCTTGTTCCAGCTTGAGATAAATATCTGCAAAGTACTTGAAGTCTAATGAAGGCATTTCAAAAAATTCGAGGGCTTCTTGAGGCGGTCCAAAGTAGCAAAGTTTCCCCCCTCGTCCGAGAAAAGCAATGCGATCACACACTGCAATGTTGGCTGTGGCATGGGTAATTAAGATGATTGTCCGCTCTTGATCCGCTAAGTCTCTAAGCAATTTCATCATCTCTTTGTCCAGTCCTGGATCAAGACCAGAGGTGGGTTCATCGAGAAAGAAAAGCTTGGGATCAACCAGTAATTCCACAGCAATACTAACCCGTTTGCGTTGCCCGCCACTGAGGTAACGCACAAAATTGGTTCTTACGTGATTCAGCTTGACTTGTTCAAGTGTATCATTGACAACTTGCTCAATATTGGTATCTGGGGGCAATCGTAGCTGACAAGCATAGGTCAAGACTTCCTCAACTGTAAGGTCAAGATGAACGATATCATCTTGAGGAACATAGCCAATTTGCGAGCGATAGATCCCCCAATGTTGTCGCAAATTATCCCCATTGAGCAGGACATTGCCAGAGTTGGTGGGTTCGATGCCCAGTAAAGCTTTCATGAGAGTTGATTTCCCCGCTCCGCTCCCTCCCACTAACGCAACGAGCTGCCCGGGTTCAATGGCCAGAGAAATATCATTGAGGATTGTCTTTTTTCCGGCTTTTTGATCCGGAACTTCTCGGCAGAGATGGTGGGCATCGAGACGAATATGATGTCCAGTATTGAGAAGCTCAAGGGTTTCCCGTCGATAGAGAAGCGTAAACGGACCAATTTGGATGATATTTCCACTGCTAAGGGAGATTGGTTTGTCTAAACGTTTACCATCAACAAATGTCCCGTTGGTACTGAGATCTTTTAAGATGTGTCCGCCTTGATGGTTGGGATAAATTGTGGCGTGGAGTCGGGAAACGGTCGGTGAATCCAACTGCATCGAGGCATAACGATCGGGACTGGGAAAGCGACCGATTTCTACTGGCCAATCCTTTAGCCCTCGTAAAATTAAATGGCGCTTTTGGGGAATGACGAGGTGACTGTCAATGGGATTGAAGTAGGTTAAGAGGACTTGGTTACGGGGGTCTTGGCCAATTTCTAACTGAGCCCCATGCGTGAGCAAATACCCTTGGGAGAGATTAATACGGGTGTGCTCAATAAAGAGGCCATTGCGACTGGGATGAGCGCGATCGCCATCATAAATGCGATAATTTTCTCCTTCTTTTTTTAAGACTGCCTGCCGTCGAGAAAGGACATTCCAGCCAGTCTCGGGAATCTCTAAATCTGACCAATGATGATCCCGCCCTAACCGATAAACATCTTTGTCAAGATCAAATCGCAGTGTTTTCCCCCGATTGCTAAGTTCTAAGAAGGGCTGAGAGCTAATCAGAGTAGCTTGAGCAAAACTATCAGTCATGAGAAACGTCTAAACATAAGCTCTTACTTTTATCCCTCTCTCAAGAAACAAGATACATGAGTCAATGCAGTTTTTCCCGTCCGAAAATAGCAGACAAGTTTGTATATACATAGGGCTTTTTCTGGTAATAAAATTGCCAAATTTTATTATTTTTTCTGGAAGTTTGCGATTATTGTGTCATGAATAGAGAGTCAAATCAACTCTGTCCTGTTATTTTGCCAGCTAAATGCCTCCCCAGTCTACTTCTTGCTGTTTTTTACATTTAACCCACTGACATGAACGTGCATAAACTGACAACAATCAACGTACTAAGTTAATGAAACCAGCTAACCCTAAGCAAAAGTGCAAGGTATGAACTATGTTGTGGACTAAAACGACTTCCCGAATTATTATTGGCACCTTACTTGGCGCATTTACCATTGGTATTTCCACGAATCAAGCGGCTGCACTAACCCCACTCGACTTGATTAAACTTCCTCTTAATGCTGTCAATGGGGAGAGTCCAAAACCACTACCGAATCGCAATATTGATGTTTTTAAAGAAAATGTCAATGGCAACAATTTAAATGTATGTGTTTCTCCCGCTCCTTGTAGTGTACCGACCCCTACCCCTGGTGTTGTACCATCTCAACCCATTCCTTCTCCTCAAGGCTCGGTTCGTCAAGCCCCAACACGTCAATCGATTTCACCATCGCCTCAGGGTTCGGTTCGTCAAGCCCCAACACGTCAATCGATTTCACCATCGCCTCAGGGTTCGGTTCGTCAATCCTCAAACACTCAACCTCAAACGAAGCCTTCTCAAGGGTCCCCTGGTCCTATTTTAACTATTCCGCCTATAAAATTGTTCTAGCATCTGAGTTAGAGCATAAGTAACCCTCCCTCGAACATGAGAAAAACAGTCCAGCGCACCATTATCCGTCTTTTTATTGCCATCCTCGGAACAATTGTGTTGATTGGACTTATTCTCTTGATTGAAGCAGCTTTTGGTGGTGAAAAGAGCTGCCCGCCACCAGAGTCTTGGTTACTTTGTCGGATTAGACACTCTGTTCTGTTGAATGTTGTCGAAGGCTTTAGTATTCTCGTGGCTTTAATTCTCTTTTTTTTGGAAGCGCCTGAGCGAGCCAAGCAAGCCCATTATGAAGCCTGGAAAGTCATTGATGCTGCTCATGGCGTCGAAACCAGTTATGCCCGTTTGCAAGCTCTGCAAGATCTCAATGAAGATCAAGTGAGTCTAACGAGGTTAGATGCGTCTGGCGCAGATTTAAAGGGAATTAATCTCAAAGCAGCAGAACTAAGTCATGCTCAGTTATCAGGAACTGACCTCAGTCATGCGAACCTCAGTCACACAAATCTTAGTCATGCTGATCTCGTTGGTGCCAACCTTAACAATGCTGAGTTAGACGATGCTCGTTTGATTGATGTGAACTTGAGTCATGCCCAACTGATTGATGCTGACTTAATTGGTACGGAAATGATTGGAGCCAATCTCACCCATGCACATCTAGTTGGTGCCAATTTGAGTAAAGCGTATCTCGGTGATGTTGATTTTAGCAAGGCTTGTTTACGTGATGCCAACTTAAACCAAACTAAATTTTTTGGAGCGAGAAATTTGACTCCAGAACAAGTAAAAGTAGCAAAAAATTGGCACGAGGCTATCTATGATGAAGGATTGCGACGACAACTAGGGCTTTAAAGGCTTTTAGCCTTTGAAAAATGCATAACTGAAAGTCAATGTAACTTACATAAAAGAGATTGGCTTTTTTAATTGATTTCTGACTTAAAGTTAAGTGCGAGGTATTTTTTCTAATGCAATTTTCCAAAAAAATTAAGCAATTGATCGGATTAACTGTATTGAGTACAGTCGTAGTTATCGCAACTTCTGCCGTTGCTTCCCCGTTTTCTCCATCAATTTTAGGTAATTTTTTCCCTTCACTCCACTCTTCAAATTCAACTCAAATTGGTTATGCTTCGATTCAAGGGACATCCAATCATCCTGAACTGTCAGGAAAAATATTACTACACGAAACGAGTGCCGGACTACGGTTGATTGGTATGTTAAAGAATGTTCCTCCTGGAGCTCACGGCTTCCATATTCATGAGTTTGGGAGCTGTGCAGACGATGGTCAAGCCGCTGGGGGTCACTATAATCCTGATGGGGTTAAACATGGCAATTTGCTTACTGACGGCTTTGAAGGAGCTCATGCTGGAGATTTAGGTAATGTTGTTGCCTCGAATGGCACAGCTAGCTGGAAGGAAACTTTTCCTGGGCTCAGCTTGAGTAGCGGTAACTATCCTGTTGTTGGACGTGCAGTTATTCTACATGCAGATCCAGACGATTTTGGCCAGCCAACCGGGAATGCAGGCGCACGTATCGGATGCGGTACGATTACACTTAGACCAGCCTCGCTAGAGCAGACAAAATAAAAATTTGGCTACAGCCATTCCGGGAAGTAGATTCTCCAAATCTTGATTTTTAATTAATTATTTAAAACAATGTGTCCAGTTGCTTTAAACCCTTTGCGCAATACCCCTCTAGGGGCAGGTCAGGCTAAATTATGGCTGTTCTTAGTTGGAGTTAATTATTATCAAGATTCTAGCCTGCCTTCATTGCAGTATCCAGCTTTAGATTGCCAGGGCTTAGCTGAAGCACTGATTGAGGCAGCTCAGCTTTTTCCCCAGAAGGAAGTTCTGATTCATCATGATTTTGCGGCTCAGCTCCCGAATTTAAAGTCAATTCGCAGTAGCTTAGAGCAGGTTACAGCAGCCGCTCACCCTCAGGATACTGTACTATTCTACTTTTCTGGACATGGTGTATTAGAGCCTGATCGCCAACAAGCTGTTTTATGCTTAACCGATACTGATAAAGAAGCTCTATTAGATACAGGACTGCCCCTACAAAAACTACTAGAGTATTTAGGAAATTGCCCGGCTCGTCAACAACTCGTTTGGCTAGACGCTTGCCATAGCGGAGGTATGACCCTTAGAGGAGCGAGAGGACAATGGGATACAGAATCCCTAATCAATCCAACTTCACAACTGGTTGAAGTCTTGCGACAAAGAGCGGCGCAAAGTCACGGCTTTTATGCTCTGCTGTCCTGCGATCAAACCCAGCAGTCTTGGGAATTTCCGGAGTTAGGACATGGCGTGTTTACCTACTATTTAATGCGAGGATTACGAGGGGAAGCTGCAGATGCTGAAGGGGTAATTGAAGCAGATGGACTGTATCAGTATGTTTATTATCAAACACTGCGTTATATTGATAAAACCAATCAGCAAATTCGTTTAATTAATCAGCAAAGAAGTAGTCGTGGAGAAAACCAACTCCAATCTGAGTATCCTTTACAAACGCCAAAACGAATTGTAGAAGGTATTGGTAAGGTAATTTTAGGTCTTGGGTCACAAACTGATACTCCTCAGTCTCCGCGACGGGCACTTGTGGTCGAAGGATTGCCGAATCATCAAACGAGTTTAACTTTAAGTAAAGTATTACAAGGGTCAGGAAGCTTTGCCTTAGAGTATTGGCCTTCTCCTGGGCGAAAGCTATCAGATGTCCGAGTAGCAATTGAAAGTTGTTTAGGAGTGAATCAACACTCTTCTCCTAAACAATCCTTATCGGGTAGCCCGACTGAGAAAACAACAGTTTTACTCTATCTACGGGGGCGGATTGAAGAAACGGAAGCCGGAGAAGCCTGGTTAATTCTTGGAGATGGAGTCCGCCTCAGTCGCTCTTGGCTTAGACAAGCTCTGCGACGCTCAAGTATGTCGCAGCAGATTGTTGTCCTCGATTGCCCAGAAGCCCCTGCTCTTGATGATTGGGTAGATGACCTCCAGCTTAACTCAGAAAGAGGCCAGTGTCTAATCGCTGCGGCTGCAACCGCAAATGACCCAGAACAGTTTGCTCGGGCACTATTAAAGTCTTTACAGGAGGCAGATCCGCAAGTGGGTCTTCCTGTTGCTTCCTGGATTGCCCAACTGCAAGTAGAACTAGCAGAAACTCAAATCTCACCCCAAATCTGGCTTTCAGGAATCCAAGGGGTGATCGATGTTGTGCCTGCCAGCACCAACAAGGGCAACACAAGTTCAGAGACAGTGGATCTGGGAATTTGTCCTTATATGGGACTGAAAGCGTTTGCTGAAGAGGATGCTCAATATTTTCATGGGCGTGAAGCCCTAACACAAAGGCTAATTGAGGAATTTCGCCATTCTGCTTTAGCGGTTGTTGGTGCCTCTGGTAGTGGTAAATCTTCAGTGGTGCAAGCAGGCTTGATTCCTCAGTTACGGCAAGGTAAGCAACTACCTGGTAGCGAACAGTGGTGGATTGGTTGTTTTCGTCCCGGTAGTAAACCGATCGCGTCGTTAAGTCACCGCTTAGTTGATCCGGGGACAGAAAAAGAAAAAGCTTATCAGCAACTCCAAATTGAAGGCTTGCTCTATCAAGGCGTAGAAGGCTTTGTCCGCTGGTTACGCGCCCGCCCAGAGCCGATGGTGGTTTTGGTTGTTGACCAATTTGAAGAGTTATTTACCTTAAGTGATTTCCCAGACCGCCAGCAATTCTTAGAATTGCTACTTGGTGCAGTGGCACATGCAGGGGATCGGTTTAAACTCGTCTTGTGTTTAAGAGCCGATTTTGTTGCTCCCTGTTTAGAGGTCTCTGAACTCGCTACAATTCTGCAGCAGGCAAGTGTTTTAGTTTCCCCCTATTTAACTAAAGAAGATTACGAGCAGGCGATTACCAAACCAGCCGAGCAAGTCGGTTTACAAGTAGAAACTGGCTTAGTGGAAGTTTTGCTACAAGAGTTGAATCATTCTGCTGGGGATTTACCCTTGCTGCAATTTATCCTTGAGCAATTGTGGGAACGTCGCCAATCCGGAAGGCTAACCTTGCAGGCTTATCAGCAGCTGGGCGGTCTCAAAGGCGCTTTAGAGCGACAGGCACAAGCAGTTTACGAAAGTTTAGACTCAGAGGCTCAAAGTTGTGCCCGCTGGATCTTTCTTGCTTTGACACATTTAGGAGAAGGGACAGAAGATACACGTCGCCGGGTTCCTAAGTCAGAACTAGCCGTTACTAAGTATCCAGCGCCCTTAGTGGAGAGAACATTGCAAAGCCTGACTGCTGCTAAACTCATCATCATGAATTGGGAAGAGGAAGTTTCGGTTGGGCAAAGCCGCAGCGCTGTTCCTGAATCAGACGATCAATGGCCAGATTCGCTTGCGCCAGAAGTGACCGTCGAAGTAGTCCATGAAATCCTCATTCGTCACTGGTCAACCCTACGCTGGTGGTTAGACGAAAATCGGGCTCGCTTACGATTACAACGACAGCTAGAGCAATCAGCGCGACTTTGGCAGCAAAGCGGACAGCAAGCTGATTTCCTCCTGCGCGGTGTTCGCTTAGCCGAGGCAGAGGAGTTATATATTAAGTACACCGATGAACTGTCGGAATCTGTACAGCAATTTGTAGAAGCAGGTCTCGAAGCTCGACACAATGAACAACAGCAAGCCCAGAACCGTTTGCGCCGTGCTCAAGCTGCCGCAATGCTCATCAGCTTTTTGGGGTTAACTGCCCTCAGCTTAGGGGGGTTAGCCTATCGTCAACAATTGATTGCCCAAATTGAGAAAATTGACGCCTTTAGTGCCTCCTCGGAAGCGCTGTTGTTTTCTAACCAGCAACTGGAATCCTTGATTGCCGGAGTCAAAGCTGGACAACAGCTCAAACAAATGAATCCACTGGCACAAACACTGCTGGGTCGCGATCGCTGGATGCAAACTCAGATGAGAACAACCAGTACCCTCCAGCAAGCCGTTTATGGGACGCAAGAAATTAATCGCTTAGAACACCATAACCAAACCGTTAATGCGGTTCGCTTTAGTCCCGATGGTCAGTTACTTGCTTCAGCTAGTGATGACAATACGATCGGGCTTTGGCGGCGGGATGGTACCTTACTCGAGACTCTCAAGCCTGATCAGCCTCGCCCTAGTTCGGTTGATAGTCGCGTGACTAGTGTTGCCTTTAGTCAAAACGGTCAATTTTTAGCATCTGCTAACTCCAATCAAACCATTCAGTTGTGGCAGCTTGATGGTCCTAATCAGACCCAGGTCTTGGCTGGAAAAACCTGGAGTGGACATGACGATTGGGTAACCGATATTAGCTTCAGTCCGAAGGGTCAATTATTTGCCTCTGCGAGTCGCGATCAAACGGTGAAACTTTGGAATTTAGACGGAACTTTAGTTGCAACTTTATCAGGACATGACGGTTGGGTGAATGCGGTTCGTTTCAGCCCTGACGGAGAAACTTTAGCCTCAGCCGGAGAAGATAACCAAATTAGAATTTGGCAGTTGAATCGCACAACCGGGAAAGTCAGTTTATCTAAAACCTTAAGCGGACATCGCGATCGCGTGACCCAGATTGCCTTTAGTCCAGATGGTGAAAGTCTGGTCTCAGCTAGTGGCGATGGTACAGTGAGAGTTTGGAATTTAGGAACCGGAACCGCTCAAGTTTTTGCGGATAATAACCCGAGTCGTCAAATTAACAGTGTTGAGTTTAGTTCTGATGGTCAGACAGTGGTTTCAGCGAATGCCAATGGTCGCATCAATGTCTGGAACCGCGAGGGTCTTTTACTTAAAACCTGGACTGGACATCATACTGAAATTTTAGATCTTGATTTGAGTCCCGAGGGCACCCTTCTTGCCTCTGCTAGTGCTGACAAAACGATTAAACTCTGGGATACCGAAAACGCAATCCCACACTGGGATGATGGAGTATACAGTGTTCGTTTCAGACCCGTTGATCGCTCTGCGAGCGTATTGGCAGCAGCCGGTTGGGATGAGACAATCAAGCTTTGGCAGCCCAATCAAGAGGCTGGCACGTTATTCAAAACGCTTCCGGGTCACCAGTCTACCATTTCGGATCTTGCCTTTACTTCCAATGGGGAAATGCTGGCTTCAGCGAGTTGGGATCAAAGTATCAAGCTTTGGCAAGTGGACAATGGGATTTTACTAACCACCCTCAATGGGCATAAGGATGGCGTTACCAGCGTCGCCTTCACTTCAACAGACAACCCTCAAGGTCAGATTCTTGCCTCTGGCAGTGAAGATAAAACGATCAAACTCTGGCAAGTTAGTAACGACCAGGCTCAACTATTGCGAACGCTCAGTGGACATGAGGATGGAATTACCAGTCTTGCTTTTCGTCCCGATGGTCGCTTATTAGCCTCCGGGAGTTACGACAAGAGCATCAAACTGTGGCAACCCAACGGCACACTACTGAAAACCCTCAACCAACACGGACTGGCCATTACTACGGTTAAATTTAGTCCCGATGGAAAAAAACTGGCTTCTGCAAGTTGGGATAATACAATCCAGCTTTGGCAAGTTAAAGAACAAGGTAATACCGTTCAAGTTAAGCAATTACAAACCCTCTCTGGTCATCAAGGCGGAGTTACGAGTATAGAGTTTAGTCCCGATGGAAGATTTTTAGCATCTAGTAGTGCAGACGCCACGGTTAAACTTTGGAGTGTCAGCCAGGGTGTTTTACTGAAGACTTTGCTGGGACATAACGTCCCGGTTGAGAGTGTTAGTTTTAGTCCTGACAGTCAAGCTTTAGTGAGTGGGGATGAAACAAATGGGCTCATGCTCTGGAATTTGGATTTAGATGATCTGTTAGAGCGAAGTTGTCATCGCTTGTCTAACTACCTCCAAACCAATCCCAATTTAGACGAGCAAGCGCGTCAGTTGTGTCAGTAGAAGCCAGAAAGTTGGCTTTCAATCTGAACCTGATTTACCGTTTTTCTTCTGGGGTTAGATTCCGAGATTGGGCAATTTTGAAACTCAAGAAAATCACCGGAATAATGCCAACCAGAATAATGGTTAATGCGGGTGCGGCGGCTTCAATTAACCGTTCATCAGAGGCATATTGATACACTTGAACAGCGAGGGTATCAAAATTGAAAGGACGAATCAGTAAGGTGGCTGGGAGTTCCTTCATCACATCGACAAAGACTAACATGACGGCCGTTAAAATTCCTCCCCACATTAACGGCGTATGAACGTGCAACAAGGTACTGCTTACATTATGTCCTAAACTTCTCGACGCCTCATCCAAACTAGGTTTAATTTTCTGTAAACTGGATTCTACCGCATTAAAAGAAACCGCAAGAAAGCGCACAAGATAGGCAAAAATCAAGGCGACAATCGTTCCACTGAGGATTAATCCTGGCGAGACATCAAATGTCGCTCGCATCCAGTTATCAATGGCTTTATCGAGGCGCGTCACCGGGATTAACACCCCGACAGCAATGACAGTTCCGGGAATGGCGTAACCCATAGCGGAGATACGAACACCAACATTGAGTAACCAGGATTTACCTTGACGTTGTCCGTAAGCTAAAAAGAGCGCGATCGCGCTGGCTAATAGGGCACTAATCACCGCTAAAATCAGGCTATTTTGAGCAATATCCCAAAAACTTTGATTCAGAGTATGTTCCGCATTAGCAAACGTTAAATAGACCAGATAAATCCCAGGAACCATAAATCCGAAAGCAATGGGAAACAGGCAAGCTAAAATTGCCAAAAAAGCGCGGCTTCCAGACAGTTGGTGTTTCGGTGGGGCTTGAAAACTCCCGCCGGCTTGATAATAGCGGGCTTGGCTACGAGATAAACGTTCCAGGAGAATTAAAACGGCAATAAATAGCATTAATACCGCTGCCAGTTGCGCTGCTGCTAGGCGTTCGCCCATGCCAAACCACGTGCGATAAATTCCGGTCGTAAAGGTAGTCACCCCAAAATATTGCACGGTGCCAAAATCCCCCAAGGTTTCCATTAAAACTAAGGCGACTCCCGACGCGATCGCGGGACGGGCTAAGGGTAGGGCAACGGTAAAGAAACTGCGCCAGGGATTACACCCCAGACACCGACTGGCTTCTAACATTCCGGTGGCTTGTTCGAGAAACGCTACCCGCACCAGCAGATAAACATAGGGGTATAAAACCAAAATCAGCATCGCGATCGCGCCCCAAATGTTGCGAATCTCGGGGAACCAGTAATCATTCACACTCACCCAGCCAAAAACAGATCGCAGTGCAGTTTGAACGGGACCAAAAAAGTCCAGGAGATGCGTATAGGTATAAGCCAAGAGATACGCTGGCGCAGCGAGGGGGAGTAATAACGCCCATTCTAGAATCCGACTTCCCGGAAAGCGACACATGGTCACTAACCAAGCGGTTCCCACCCCAATGAGAG
The DNA here is from genome assembly GCA_009909085.1 of Cyanobacteria bacterium GSL.Bin1. Lineage (NCBI taxonomy): Bacteria > Bacillati > Cyanobacteriota > Cyanobacteria bacterium GSL.Bin1. Next base: position 32,953 of record JAAANX010000128.1, read on the forward strand.
AAACCCCTAAACCGACACCAACCATCAGTGTAAAAGAGTTTTGGAGATATTCTGGCAGCACTGTCGTTGCTAAATGTTGCCAAATCTCTCCGGTTTCTGCGAAGACACTGGCAACAATGAAGAGAATCGGGGTAGCAATTAAGAGTGCAACCAGTAACACACCCACTGTCCAAGGATTGAACAGCGCTTGACGAACTTGTTGGCGAGTTTGGGAAATCACAGAGAACACAGGCAAAGTTTCCGAGATTAAAATGACGGTTCATTGCCAGTTTAGCAAGGGAGACTGAAAGACTAGGCTTAAAAGTTATGAAGCAATTTATGAAAATGGAAAATTAAAATAGCTTCAATGAAGAACCACCGATCAAGTCAGCACGAATGAATGATTGATTGTATAGCGCTCAAGATTTTTATTGATCGCATTATCATAGCAACAGCTTTAGAGTGTCATTCTGAGTTAGCAAGTATTGATATAGCAATTTTTTAATTAAACGAGAAGTCTTTGGTTTCTCTCCCCTGGCTTATCTCAAAGTGTTGCGAGTGCGCGCCTCATAATAATTATAATGTCAGGCTAGGTCATGGCGAATCTTTTTAATCGCTTGCTTCAAAATAACAATGTCACTCGCGCAAATTTTATAGACCTCATCCGGGTCAATATCAAATATAGTCATGGGCCAGGATGTTTCTAATCCCTTTAACATCTGACCAGGGAATTTCTGGATACTGATTATCCAAATTATTGTTCCTTAGCCGATCAATTCGTCTAATATTTTCACTGATAGCAATCAGCATCATGGCAATGCCATCGAGTCGATCTAACCCTTCATCATCAACAATAAAATCATCTGCTTTTTGAATACCGCTAAAGCGTCGTTCGATTCGACGGATCGCCTCTTCTACTTCCAGGACTAGTTCTAGAAGGAGAGACCGATCAGACATAGATGACATTTCGATCAATTTGAGCTTTGAGGTAGGGGTTCATAGAAGTTCGATAACGAATAACGTCTACCTCTATACCCAATATTTGCTCGAGTTCAGCTTTAAGCCTAGCTCGTTTCAGCAGGTCCGGCTGCATATGGACAACGATATCAATATCACTATTGGGACGGACTTCGTTTCGGGCAACTGAGCCAAAAATACCAATCTGGCTAACCGCAAACCGCTCAGCCAAATCAGGTTTAAGAGCCTGTAACTGTTCCATCAGTTCATTTTTGGTGAGCTTAATGGTCATAGATAATTGCTCCAGGCTATGGTTTCTCTTTTCAAATGTGCTACTGATCTATATCTACAATATCGCGCTCATGAAGAATCGCATCCATAATTGCTGCGAAATCAGGATCATTACTGAATGTACCAGCAAATGGCATCCAGCTTGGTTCCAAAGTGGGTAACGGCACATCCCAAGCCACAGTTTCGATATACTTTAATCGTTTTAAAAAAGTGGCTTGCAGCTGAGAAATGGCAGCTTCTCGGGTTTCGGCTTCCACCCGCCAATGGGGAAATTCTAAAATAGAGGCAGCAACCTGCCCTGAGGTAAGCGTTTCTAGCAAGAGAGTGAGTGTCATTTGATAGAAAATCTACGACTTAGGATAAGACCAGAAATGCCAAAAATTTAGCCTGTTAAGTACTCTTCTATCCTCGCGTTGGTAATGACTCCATGAACGTTTTAATCCAGTAAAATGCCCTAAACACTAATCTTATGTCTTTAACGCAATCTGATTATCAAGCCAAAGTAGAAAGCGCGATCGCGCAACTTTCTCAAGACCTTCCCACCCTATTTCAAAAAGATATTTCTTATCAAATTTATAGCTCAGATATCTTTTTCAAAGACCCTGTGAATATGTTTCAGAGTAAATTTAACTATCGCATTATTTTCTGGACATTACGCTTTCACGCCCGCTTGTTTTTCAGCGAAATTTATTTTGATGTCCATGATATTCAACAAACCGCTAGTGATGTAATTAAGGTGTGGTGGACCGTGCGGGGGAAATTGCGCGTACCTTGGCAAGCCAATATCTTTTTTAACGGCGATTCTACCTACAAATTAAATGCAGACGGATTAATCTATGATCATCGAGATAACTGGGATCGCGCACCAAAGGAAATTCTGAAACAATTTTTACCCAAAAAATAGCATCATTAATTAGCCAAATTTTTCTCAAACTGCTCAATTTCTTCCCAAGAGCCGTTCAGCTCAAGCGGTGAGCATTACTCAAGTTATTATGAGGAATTCACTCTTTACACTAGTATATGATCTTGGATGGTTTAGCATGTATAGTAAAGACAAGCTGAGGATGAAGTGATGGTTCAAAAAATCGCTCTATTTAATCACAAAGGAGGAGTCAGCAAAACAACAACCACTTTTAATTTAGGTTGGATGCTTGCTGAAAAAGGAAAAAAAGTTATCTTGGTTGATGCTGATCCCCAATGTAATTTGACGGGAATAACTTTAGGAGAATATACAGAGGATGACGAAGAAAGAATTGCAGAAATTTATAATACCCACTCAAATATTAAAACAGGAGTAGCACCTGCATTTGAGTCTAGACCAAAGGCAATTGAAGCAGTAGATTGTGTTCCTATTAGTAACCAAGAAGGCTTATACTTACTGCCAGGTCATGTCGGTTTAGCTGAATATGAAGTAACGCTTGGAATTGCTCAAGAACTCAGCGGTTCTATTCAGACGTTACAAAATTTACCTGGAGCATTTTCAGATTTATTTGAAAAAACAGCTACAAAATTTAATGCAGATTATATTTTAATTGATATGAGTCCTAGTCTTGGAGCAATTAATCAGAATTTGTTGATGACTAGTGAGTTTTTTCTCGTTCCAACAACTGCTGATTTTTTTTCAGTGATGGCAATTGATTCTCTAGCTAAGGTCTTGCCAAGATGGCATCAATGGGCAAAAACAGCGAGTTCGATGCAAATTTTAAAAGAAGCTGCTTATCCTTTCCCAGATATCAATTTACATTTCTTGGGAACAATTGTTCAAAATTATCGAATTATTCGAGGAAAAGAAACTACAGCTTTTCAAACATGGATTCAAAAAATTGAAGATGCTGTTGCTCAAGAGCTAGTCCCAGCTTTGGAAAAAAATAATATGTTACTCCCTCAATCAAGTTATACTGATTTAGGAATTAGTAAAAGTTTTACTTTAACTAAAATTTCTAACTTTAATAGTTTAATCGCTATATATGCATTAACCCCTGAACAGCTTAATCAAAGAGGTAACGTTCTCGATCAAAACCAAGCGAAGCAAGAAGAATTCAGACAAGTTTTTTCTGAGTTAGCTGATAAGGTTATTGGATTAACTGAAAATTCACTCTATGCAGTCAGCACTTGACCAATTCAGAATTAGCATAAGTCGTGTTCGTGACCTAATCTCTCTTGACGATGCTATCAAAACAAAAGTGACTAATGCTGTAGATTTATCAGACTTACTCAGAGCAGCCTTAGTTCTAGCAGTAAGTGCATTAGACTTTTATATTCACGAAGTTGTTAGATTAGGAATGTTAGAAATCCATCGAGGGATAAGACCAGAGCCTAGCATTGGAGCTAATGCAATTCAATCAGCCTTTTCACGCTTTAGAGTTTCTTTAGGAAATGCTCGTCAGGATAGGGTTATAGCTACTGATATTAATTCTTGGTTAGAGTTAGAGATTCAGCAAGCCTACGGAAATGAATTTCTAAATCAATCTCATCGTATTTCTAGTTTACTTCCTGTATTATCGAACAGTATTTTTAATAAACTGAATAGTACATCTTGGTTAGAAGATGAAATCAGAAGCCAACATTCTTATAAAAGTTTCCAACAACCTGAAAAAATAGCAGAGGCAATGAGACTAATCTCTGATAAAAAACTCTGGGATGAAGTTGCAATTTAAATGGGAAAATCTGCTAAAGATGTTAAACAAGAGTTAAGTCTGATGGTGGATCGTAGGAACAAAATTGCTCACGAAGCAGATATAGATCCAACACTAGGATTAGGAAACCGCTGGGAAATTGACCAAGTTGAAGTTAGCGAAGCTGTCGATTTTATCGAACAAGTTGTAGAAAGCATTCACAATATTCTTTAATCCTGGGCAAGCATCAAAAGTTTGCCCGCATCTAGTTATCAATGGCTTGATCAAGGCGTGTTACAGGGATTAAAAACCCAACTGCAATGACGGTTCTGGGAATAGCGTAACCCATCGCGCAAATGCCGACGCCAAGGTTGAATAACCAAGATTTCCCTCAATTAATGTTGTCCATAGGCTAAAAAGAGCGCGATCGCGCCACTGAATTGCATTATTGGTTTATGGGTTCCAGCATTTGGCGTCACAACAATCATTTCGTTTACAATATTTAACTAGATAGTCAAAAAACAAATAAAACCAAAATGTTATTTCGTCAACTCTTTGATCACGAAAGTAGCACTTATACATATCTGATCGCTGATATCAGTACGAAAGAGGCGGTGTTAGTCGATCCCGTTTTGGAACAAGTGGAGAGAGATATCCAACTAATTCAAGAATTGGGGTTAACTTTAAGCTACTGTTTAGAAACCCATATCCATGCCGATCACATTACCGGAACCGGAAAGCTACGGGAAGTAACGGGATGTCAGGGATTAGTTCCCAAGAATGCCCAAGCGAACTGTGCGGATCGATTTCTCGAAGATAAGGAAGTCCTCACACTCGGATCAATCAGAATCCAAACCATTGCCACGCCAGGTCACACCGATAGCCATTATGCTTATCTCGTCAATCAAGATCGGGTGTTAACGGGAGATGCCCTCTTTATTCGCGGTTGTGGTCGCACCGATTTTCAAAGTGGTGATGCGGGGACACTTTATGATGCTGTCACTGAACGGTTATTTACCTTACCCGATAATACTTTGGTTTATCCCGGTCATGATTACAAAGGCTTTACTGTTTCTACCATTGGCGAAGAAAAACAATATAATCCGCGTTTTGTCGGACGGACGCGCGATCAGTTTATTGAGTTTATGAACAACCTCAACCTGCCTGATCCCAAAAAGATGATGGAAGCGGTACCGGCAAACCAGAAGTGTGGACAGGGCTGATGTTCATTTTTGGCTTTGCTTTAGCAGTCCTAATTGGGATGAGTTTAGGATTAATTGGCAGTGGCGGATCAATCTTGGCGGTTCCCACCTTAATTTACGTGATGGGAATTGAACCCAAAAGCGCGATCGCGATGAGTTTAATTATTGTCGGTTGCGTCAGTCTAATTGGCATGATTCCCTATTGGCGACAGCAAAAAATAAGTTTCCCAACGGTCGCGTTATTTACCCCAACAGCGATGATTGGGGCATTTTTGGGCGCACAACTGGTTCGGCTTCCTTTTATCACCGCTACGGTTCAACTGGTAACTTTTGCCGTGATGATGCTAAGCGCCAGTTTTTTCATGATTCGCAAACGGCGATCCCCAACTCCAGTTGCTTCTTCGGCAAGCAATCGCCTCTGGTTAATTCCCCTCGAAGGCTTTGGCGTAGGAGTGTTAACCGGCTTTATCGGCATTGGTGGCGGCTTTCTAATTATTCCCGCTTTAGTTTTAGTTAGTCATCTTGCAATGAAAGAAGCGGTGGGCAGTTCGTTATTAATGATTTCGCTAAATTCGGTTGCAGGATTTGCGGGCTATATAGGACAAGTGAAACTGGATTGGTCTCTCTTAGTGGGTTTTACTGCTTTTGCCATTATTGGAGTAATGCTAGGAAGTTACAGCAGCCATTATATTGAAGGAGAAAAACTACAAAAAGGCTTTGGCTATTTCTTAATTGCTGTTGCCGTATTTATCTTAATTAAACGGTAGAATCAGACTGAATTTATTGCTCCTTTTAGGTTAAGTTTAGGTTAAGTCTGATGAGTGGAGTTTTTTCACAACGATTATTAGAAATTGCCCAAGTTTTCTTTAAATTGGGTGTCATTGGTTTTGGGGGACCGGCTGCCCACATTGCCATGATGGAAGAAGAAGTAGTGGCGCGCCGAGAATGGATTTCGCGATCGCGCTTTCTCGATTTAATCGGTGCCACGAATCTCATTCCGGGTCCCAATTCCACGGAAATAGCAATTCATTTGGGCTATATTTATGGTGGCGTTTTCGGCTTAATTCTAGCTGGGGTTTGCTTTCTTATTCCCGCCGTTGTCATTACCGGAATCTTTGCTTGGGTTTATGTCGCGTTTGGGGATTTACCACAAATTGCTCCGCTTTTTTATGGGATTAAACCCGCTGTTTTAGCGGTAATTTTAGGAGCGTTATGGAAGTTAGGTAATAAAGCGATTAAAAGTTATCAATTATTACTGATTGGCTTAGGAGTTGCGGTTTTATTATTATTCGGAATTAATGAAGTGATTGCTTTATTAATTGGTGGTTTTATCGGGATGCTGTTACTTCGGAAAGTGTTGCCGAAAGAAACCGCAGAAGGACTAATTGCTATCTTAAGTTTTGGCACAATTTTGAAAGCCGTTGCTGCCACCACAGCAAAAACGGTTCCTCCTCTATGGAAACTGGGCTTATTTTTCTTAAAAGTGGGTTCGATTTTATTTGGCAGCGGTTATGTTTTAATTGCCTTTATCGAAGGGGAATTAGTCAATCAAAATGCTTGGTTAACCCAACAACAATTACTCGACGCGATCGCGATCGGACAATTTACACCCGGTCCGGTTTTATCCACGTCTACGTTTATTGGTTATGTCATTGCCGGTATTCCAGGGGCAATTGTTGCTACTTTGGGTATCTTTTTTCCCTCGTTTATCTTTGTTTTGATCCTCAATCCCATCATTCCAAAACTACGCAGTTCAAAATGGACGAGTGCCTTTTTAGATGCAGTGAATGTGAGTGCGGTGGGATTAATGGCAGTGGTAACATTACAAATCGCTTATAGCCTATTTCTACAGCCCTCAGACTATATCGCAATCTTAATTTTTCTGGTGGGCGCGATCGCGCTATTTCGCTTTCAATTGAGTCCGTTGTGGCTTGTTTTAGGGGGTGCCATTTTAGGACTTGTTTTCCAAAGTTTCTAAGCAGATTCCGAAACCAAACGAAAAATAGAAATTTCAAACGGCTGTAATAATTTAGGTAACGCCGTAACCTCACCCGCCGTTAATGTTGTGGAAAGTAAAACTTCCCAATTTTTTTTCGGAATACTATGATCAATATCAAAATTCTTTTCGTAGGAAAAGTTAATCGCCACTAATACAGTTTCCCCTTCTGTTTCTCGTAAATAAGCGAGATGTTCATAAGGATAATCAATCAGAGTTCGCCAACTTCCTTTTTTTAAAGCCGGACTATTTTTACGCACTTTAAGGAGTGCTCGGTAAAAATTTAAAATTGAATCTTTTTCCGATAATTCTGTTTCTACATTCACCCATTTATAGTTCTCATGAACCGGCAACCAAGGGGTAATATCCTTGCCAAAACTAAATCCAGCTTGCGCTGAACGATCCCATTGCATTGGGGTGCGTGTGCCATCTCGCGAGGGTAAACACTCTTCATCTAAACAAGTAATGGCAGCTTGATCGCGAATTTGTTCAATGGGAATATTTTCATGATTAACCATGCCTAATTCTTCTCCATAATAAAGAATTGGCGTTCCCCGAAGGGTTAATAAAATTGTTGCTGAGGCTTTCGCGATCGCGATCGTATCAAAACATAAACTACACTCCGACCAGCGAGACAGATGTCTGGGCAAATCATGATTATTGAGGAAATAAACGGGCCAATTCTCTTTTGGTGTTAAGCGTTCTTTCTTTTCAATTTCGCGTTGCAAATAACCAGCATACCAGGGACTTAATGGAAATTCAAAAGTTAAGGGGAGATGGAGTTCATCATTATTGACACCGTAGAAAATGACAGAATCATAGAGACGGTTATCAATAAAAGTTTCGCCAATCAGTAGTCGATTATCATATTCATCAATGACGCTTCTAATCTCACGAATAATCTCATGATTTTCCGGTAAATTCTTATCGTAAATATGATATTGCTCATCATACTTTTTCCCACTGGTTTGAAACTTAACCGGATTATCCCGAAAATATTTATCTTGACTATATGCACTCGAAGCATCGAGACGAAAACCATCCACTCCTAACTCTAACCAGTAGCGAATAACATTGTAAATCGCTGCTCTTACTTCCGGATTATGCCAATTCAAATCCGGTTGATTGGCATTAAACGCATGATAATAATATTGCTGTCTTTTTTCATCAAAGGTCCAACCCGTTCCACCAAAATAAGAAAGCCAATTATTCGGAACGTTTCCTTCTGGTGTGGGATCATGCCACAAATACCAATCACTTTTTGGATTGTAACGGCTTGATCGCGATTCTAAAAACCAGGGATGCTCGTTCGAGGTATGATTAATCACTAAATCTAAAATGATTTTAATCCCGCGTTGATGGGCTTCTTTTAAGAGAAGTTGAAAGTCTTCTAGCGTGCCAAATGTATGACAAATATCATAATAATCGCTCACGTCATAACCATTATCAAACAAGGGAGATTCATTAATCGGAGATAACCAAATGGCATCAATTCCTAACCCATTTTCTTGATCAGCCTTGCCATTATTGAGATAGTCTAGTCGCTGAATAATCCCTTGTAAATCTCCAATGCCATCCCCATTGCAATCAGAAAAGGTTAAGGGGTAAATTTGATAAATTACACTGTCTCGCCACCACTCGGCTTCTCTTTTAAACATCCAGCTTTACTTATTCTCCAATCAATACAATTTTAGAAGAACGAACAACGGAATTAGCTTATTATTGAGATGCGATTCGCGCTGTCTTCCCAACAAGTTGCCATCATGTTGTTACTTATCCCCTTTACTAGGGTATCGCAGGCTAGTAGTTGGTTAGTTTTGAAATGATAGGATAGTCGAAGTTGGATAAAGGAGAGGGGGTGAGGGGTGACACGAATCCCTCAATTGAAATTTGATCGCCGAGTACCTGCTAACTCTCGAAATGAGAATATTCGCTTCGCAACCCATTTTTGACAAGCTTTGCTGCCAATAACGGGAAGTAGAGACAAGCGATCCCCATCATCGGGATGAGGAGTAGTAATTTATATTGAACCTTGATGATGAATAGAAGTCCTGAAACAAGATGATAGCGCCAATTAATAGTTGACCGGTTGGTAACGCTCAATGAATCGGATTGGTCCTTGTGTTTAACAGCAAATTGCATAGCTTACTTCCTTTGCTAAAGCGACATAGTAGTTTGAGAGCTGGGTTTTTACCAAGACTTAGATAGACAAGAGATTATGGTAAATAGAATATAAATTCATTGAGAAGCTTCTCCTCAAGATCAAAATTCTTGATAACGAAATAGATTTAAAAGATTCATTAATTAAGAAAACAATAAGGCTTAGTTTATTAAAGCGATCTTGTTAGCATAGCTTTTGCTTACCTTTCGTTAGATGACAACAGTTAGGGAACTACTAACGACATTTATAGCACATATTTTGTGATTTGCAACACTTAAGTATTCGACTTCAATTACTAAACTTACCCCTTTCCTAGATCATTCAATTCATTTTTTCCAAGCTAACCCCTGCAATTTCTCCTCTAGAGCTAAGCTAGGTCAGAAATGATTGATCCAGGACTTGATCATTTCTCTGCTGGGAGCTTTTCAATTTGGTACTTATTTTTACAGTTTCTATGATCGTCTACCGTCCACAATTTTTGAACAAACAACCTCAGTGATCCATCATTCGTCATGCCAACTCAGCCATCTCTACCAACAATCGTCGTCATGCATGGCGATCAAACTGGTGAAGAACTTTTAGCGCAAGCTTTACGAGTTTTGCAACCTGCTGTCATTCGTGAACCCTTGCAATTTGTTGATTACGATCTGAGCCTAGAAAATCGTCGGGTGAGTAAAAACCAGGTCGTTTGGGACGCTGCAGAAGCCACTTGTAAAACAGGATTGGCTTTAAAGGCAGCAACTATTACGCCAGAACTTGCTGGAGATGTGGGCAGTCCCAACGCCATTCTGCGGGAAGCCCTGGGAGCTTCTGTTATTTTACGAACGGGGCGACGTATTCCCCAGATTCGTCCCCTAGGGGGAGTCCATGCTCCCATTACGATTGTTCGCATGGCTGTGGATGATGCCTACGGGGCTAAGGAATGGCGAGAAACAACTGAAACTGGTGATGAAATTGCTTGGCGCACCTCAAAGATTAGCCGATCAATTTGTCGAACGGTTGCCGAGTTCACATTTTCCCATGCCAAACATACAGGGGCAAAAGTTTTTGGTGGGCCGAAATTCACCGTAAGCGCTACCTATGAAGGCATGTTCAAAGAAGAACTTGATGCCGCTGCTCAGCGCTATCCTGAGGTAGCTTACCAACCCCTTTTAATTGATGCGACCTTTGCCCTGCTACTACAAAGTAGCGGAGAAGCCCTCGTCATTCCAGCATTGAATCGTGATGGGGACCTATTATCTGATATGGTGCTACAGATGTATGGGAGTATTGCCGGCTCAGAAAGTTTAGTGATGGGCTTTGACCCAGAGAGCTTCCAGGTGAAAACGGTCATGGCTGAAGCCCCCCATGGCACTGCTCCTGCACTCTACGGTAAAAATGTTGCTAACCCTACGGCGATGATTTTAGCCAGTGCCGCCCTATTAACCTACATGGGAACCCCCACCGCTGATCGCGCTTCCCGATCAATTTACGAGTCGGTGTTTGAAGCGATCCATGAAGGGAAGGCGACCCCTGATCTAGGAGGAGAAATGAGTACTTCTGAGTTTACTGATGAAGTGATTCGCAAGATCAAGACAAAGCTAGAGGTCTGGTCTACTCTGGAATCCAGCTAAGGCGGTGCCTCGCTCATGAGCAGGAGGGAAACTGTAAGATAGGATAGCCCATAAGCCCATCTCGAATACTCGTAAGGATTGGTATTTCAAACTCCCTCGCCGTCTTTGCGATGGAGCAGGAATCATCTTTGTTGATATAGATTAATTTCATCTCCCGCTAGACCAATGGTAGCGGGAGAAATGTCAATTCCAAAACTGATTCCTTGAAGCTTGTCACTCTGTTACTGGAATCAATATGTAGCCCAATTGAACCATTAGTATTAGATATCTTTTTCGCTTAATTCGCGATTCATGTGATCAAAGGGTTGATCAATAAAAGATGTATCAACCATGCCAGCATCTTCTGCCATCTGCTTCACCATTTCTTTCATAATTTCAATGCCACGGACAGTGGGTGCAATGGGAACACCAAGCGAATTATAAGTTTCTCGTAACCCTTGTAAAACGCGCTCATCTAATACATAAGTATCCCCCGCGACTAGCGCATATGTCGCGTAGCGCAGATAATAATCCATATCCCGTAAGCAAGCAGAATAACGACGGGTTGTATAAGCATTTCCTCCCGGACGAATTAACTCCGGTTGCTCATCAAAGAGTTGTCTTCCTGCTTCCTTCACAATCGCAGCCGCATTCCCATTAATAAGGGTCGCTGCCTGCACTCGTGCCATACCGGATGCAAAATAGGATTGAAGCTCATCCATTGCATCGCGGTCTAAATAGCGACCTGTAACATCATAATTTTTAATTAAAGTTGTGACTGCATCTTGCATCTTCTATTTTCCTCCCAAAACAACTGATTTTATGATTATCTAAAAATAAATTTAGTTGTTGCTCCCCTGTCATGATCAGCGAAGCAAGTATGTAATCTTGATTATTGTATCGTTTCCTGAGTCTCATCTTCCCCTCTGTTCCCACATTTCCTGAGCTAAAGCGTTACAAAACTTAATTGTTGTGACTAACCGTTAAAGATAATTACAATTAGCTAATGATTCAAAAAAAAGCGCAACCTTTTTTAAAGTGGGCGGGAGGCAAAAAACAACTCTTAGAACAAATGGAATTGTTTTTCCCCGAAGAATTATTACAGGGTTCAATTCAAAGATATATTGAACCCTTTGTAGGAGGGGGAGCTGTATTTTTTAGAGTTGCTAATACTTATCCTGTCCAGCAATTTTTTATTTCTGATATTAATCCTGAATTAATTCTTGCTTATAAAACAATTCAGCAAGGATCAGAAACTTTAATTAACCATTTATGGAATTACCAAGAAAAATATCTCATCTTAACAGCAGAAGAGCGAAAAAACTTCTTCTATCAAGTGCGGACTAATTACAATCAACAGCGTCATCAGATTAACTTCGATCATTACAATTTAGATTGGGTTGAAAGAACATCCCAACTTATTTTCCTCAATCGAACTTGTTTTAACGGATTGTATCGGGTTAATTCAAAAGGGGAATTTAATGTTCCTGCTGGTCGATATCAAAAGCCGAGAATTTGCGATGCAGATAATCTCAGACGTATTGCACAAGTTTTAGAAAAAACAGATATCCAGCAAGGAGATTTTACTCAATGTCAAGAATTGGTCGATCAAAACTCTTTCGTCTATTTTGATCCACCTTATCGACCGATCAGTCAAACATCTAATTTCAATGCTTATTCGCAACAGAGTTTTAATGATATAGAACAATTAAGACTCAGAGATTTCTTTTGTTTTCTCGATAAAATAGGTGCAAAATTATTATTAAGTAATTCTGACCCGAAAAATGAAAATCCAGCCGATAGTTTTTTTGAATCTGCTTATACCAACTACCGAATTGAGCAAGTGCAAGCAGCACGGAACATTAATAGTAAAGGGAATAAACGGGGGAAAATCAATGAATTATTAATTATGAATTATAGTGATTTTCAATTGTACTCTAAATAAAATGCAACTGAAAAATCAATACTCTCATTGCCTTAGCGAACTGGAAAGAAATTCTTCTGATCCCCCTCCTAACTTTATCCTCAATACAAAATTGATCGCCCACTACAACTTTTTTGGCAGTTCGCGATCCACTTCGGGAAAATAGCGGCGGATGACCGAACAATCAAATTGGGAGAGAATAGCCGAAGCTGGTTCTCGCTCAAGCAACAAGTCAAATGCTGCTCTAATCACTTGTTCTGGCTGCACTTGAGTGTTTGACCATCGGTCATAGTCAGATCGGCTCAAAGTGACACTATACTGCTGCTGCGAGCCGCCTTCATTGAGTTTTATAGTGATTCCAAGTAAGAACCATACAATCAATGAGGGGCAAATACAGAACATGCCTTTAACTCTGCTGTACGGAAATCAATTGGAATGACTATACTTTATAGAAGTCGCCGTAAAACCAACGTGCTTCAGCCGTTGGATATAAGGTGAGTTTGACGAAACCTTCACTCTTGTTGAGTCAAACAAACTTTTCTTGTGCTAATCTAAGTTTAGTCACCCACTAAAGCATAAATGTTGGTTTTAGAGTACAAAATTAGAGCCAAGCAGAAACAGTTGTCTGCCATAGATGAGGCGATCCGCACCATGCAATTTGTGCGGAACAAGTGCCTTCGCTATTGGGAAGACAACCCTGGCACTAGCAAGTACGATCTAAACAAACTGTGTCGTTTGCTTTCTCACCAGTTCAGTTGGGCGAATAAGCTCAACTCACAGGCAAGACAAGCAGCAGCCGAAACCGGAGCGAAGGTGAGGACGTGGGCAGCAATTAATCGATTCTACAAAAATTGTCGCCATCCTATTCAAGGGAAAAAGGGCTATCCCAAATATCAAAAGAACAACCGCTCAGTGGAATACAAAAATACAGGTTGGAAGTTAGACCCCAACACCAAAAAACACATCACTTTCACTGATAAGAATGGAATCGGTCGTGTGAAATTAGTCGGCAGTCGAGACATTTGCTTCTACTCACCTGATCAGATTAAGCGCGTCCGGATTGTTCGTAGAGCAGATGGATACTACTGCCAGTTCTGTATCGACATTGAAGTGAAAGAGGATTTGCAACCAACAAAGCGTGTAGTAGGACTTGATCTGGGGTTAGCCCACTTTTTTACGGATAGTAACGGGGAGAAAGTAGAAAACCCCCGATTCCTCAAAAAAGGAGAACAAGAGCTTAAGCGGTTCCAGCGACAAGTTTCCCGTAAGGAGAAAGGTTCATCTAATCGCAAAAAAGCCAGAAAGCGTTTGGCTAGAAAACACCTGAGCATAAGTAGGCAGCGTGTTGAACACGCCAAGAGAGTGGCGCGTTGCGTATGTCAGTCTAACGACTTGATTGCCTACGAAGACCGTCGACCCAGCCCGAATTCGATTCGGGCTGGAAAGCGACGGCGCATTCCGCGCTTGCAGGTGAGAAATCTAGTGAAAAACCACAATTTGGCAAAGTCGATTAGTGATGTTGCTTGGTATCAATTTCGCGTTTGGCTGGAGTATTTCGCTTTCAAGTTTGGCAAAGTAACCGTTGCCGTTCCCCCGCACTACACCTCCCAAGAATGTTCTAATTGTGGGCGGATCGTCAAAAAAGGTTTGTCCACACGAACGCATACTTGTCAGTGCGGAGCCAACCTTTGCCGAGATGAAAACGCAGCTATCAACATTCTCAAGAAAGGATTAAGTACGGCGGGGCACGTCGGAACTCACGCTTGGGGAGAGTTAGCCTCTACGCTGGTAGAATCCGTTCTGTCAGAGCAAGCCGACTCGGTGAACCAAGAATCCCACGCGCTTTAGCCGTGGGAGTGTCAAAAGACCAACCGTTGTCCGTTTCAGTTGCCGATTGGATGTCGATATTGGTCATTTTAAACTTGCTCTATTGTTAGATCTTACGTTGCTAGCTTAACGCGAGACCCAAAGAAGTTCATCCAGCTAATCGAGAATTACGTAAGCAATCGCATCTTTGATCTGACGTTTGTTTGCAAAATTCCAGAACTCATACTATCGAGGGAAGGGAAACGCCCTCCAAGTTGTTACATTTCTTAATAGAAAGTAACGAGAAGGATTTCAGAGGTCAATTATGACTGAACAAAACCAACTCAAACAACCTTATGATGAGTTTGCTACTAAGTTCCAGTTTGGGTCCAACCCGAGTGCTGAACTTTGGAATGGTCGCCTTGCTATGATTGGTTTTCTATCTGCAATCTTTGTAGAACTGTTCACTGGACAAGGCGTACTTAACTTTCTGGGAATTCTCTAGGCAAAATTTGTTAATCAGGTTGCCACATAACCTTTAGCCCCCATCACTAGATGGGGGTTTTGTTTTTCGCTCATTATATTTATTGTCCATTTGAGATTACAAACCGGTTGTAAATTTACGGCAGCCATCAATATGATAGGTTTTACCCACCTGCTCTCTTGCTAGTGAAGAGAGTCCTAATTGATCATTTTCGACCTGTATATCTTTGATTTCTAATAGACATGAGTTATCGTCCAATATTCCTTGTGCAATAGCGACAACTGTGTAGTTATATGCTGTAAAACCATCTCCAATTTGTCGTCCTAATATTTCAGGTGAATCAACATAATGGCGATTGCGGAGTAAGACTTTTGCCTTAGCTAGAAAGCGATTAGAGTCAGTTCTTTCCAGCAGGAAACGTTTAAGTTTACCTTCTCTTCTGTTCCCTTGACAGATAGACAAACAAGCTTTGTTGATTTCTTCGTCTAGTTGGGTTTCATTAATGACTAGATTTGTTATATCTTCACTAATTGCTCTACCTGCCAGCCCCAGACTTAAGATAGTACTGATGGCTAAGGACGATATTATTTTATTCATGGATACAAAACCTCTAAATTCTCTTTAATATTTAGGTAAATAAAACTTGAACTACAACACTTTGCTGGCATCATGGTCTAACGACAAGAAGGCTCATTTTTACGTTTAGAGACAAGCCAGTTCATCTATTAATACGTGCGCCAAATCGTTAACATGCTATTTTGCCTAAATTCCTTGCGAAATAAAGAACACGCCGTTTGAATAGGCGTTAACTATTTATTGGACTCATTAATAACTCTCAATTCTATTGATAAAGTTTTGGCAGGCTTCTCCGTTAATCTATGATTCAGGTATAGAAAATCGTGCACATATAGCAATCCCAAATCAGTTGTAAATTCCTGCATTTGATCCCCCCTTTAATTCCCCCCTTATTAAGGGGGGTTAGGGGGGATCGTAATGTTGAGCTAGTTTTTACAAATGAGATCATATTGCTATATTTATAACAATAGCAACACGTTTCATTTTTGACCCCCTGTCATTTTACCGGGTACGGTGGGAGCTAGCCCTGCCTGATAACGGCGTTCGCCACGAAGATAGAGCCAAGTGGGCAGTTGCTGGATATAGTTAGGATTGCCCTCAAAGGCAATGTTTTCTTCTTTGACTGCTTGCTCAAGGCTGTCGTATCCCATCACTACATGAGTCAAAGCACTGAGATCTGCCATGATCAAAACATCAACCTCAAATCCAGGATCTTTTAGGCAGACATCAACCTGCTGATGATTCATCACCATCCAATAACTACGTTGTTTCTGACGACCCTTGACTAAACCACGGATGTCAAATTGCAATACAATTTGTGTTTCCGGTACTGCTTCAAGATTAATTGTGCGCCGCATTCCCCACATCAATAATTTGTCATCTAAGTATTCGGCAGAGAGGCGATCGCTGCCCCAGTGCGCTGCCCAGAGTCCCATTTGCTCAATCAGTGGACGTAGCGCTTCCCCCGCAGGAGTCAGTAAATAGACGGACCCTTGTCCTCTTTCCTTTTCTTGACGACTAAGAACACCCGCCGTTTCCAACTCTTTCAGGCGTTTAATCAGTAACGCCCGCGACATCAGAGGAACCCCACGACTAATTTCATTAAAGTGGCAACTGCCAGACATCAGTTCTCGCAGAATGAGGGGCGTCCACCGCTCACAGATCACTTCTGCTGCTCTGGCGATGGGGCAATATTGACCATATCCTTTGCCCATGGCAAATTTCGATCCTCATTGGTTGGGTTTAGATTTTGATCTTGTATCACGCTTTCTTGCACAAGAGAATTGAAGTATGACAAGCGCTCACCTTTAAGGAGCTTATTCTCATGTTAGAACCGATTGCCACAACCACAAAACGAACTCATGAAAATGACTGGCTTACCCTAGCTCAATCCCTAGGAAAACAATTTATTGACAGTGAGCAAACAGCGGATGCAAGTGATCAATTTGTTGCTGATAATTTTGTCGCCTTAAAAGAGTCTGGACTATCTGCAGCAGGTATCCCCACTGAATTGGGCGGGGGTGGTGCTAGTTATGCTGAGGTTTGCCAAATTTTGCAAATTTTAGGATACTACTGTAGTTCCACTGCACTTGCCTTTTCGATGCATACGCATCAAGTGATGGTCGCAGCTTGGAAGTGGCATCATCAAAATGCCCCTGTAGAAGGATTACTGAAGCGGATTGCCCAAGAGCAAATTATTTTACTGAGTAGTGGCGGTTCCGATTGGCTCGATGGATCGGGAACTGCAACTCCCACTGAAGGTGGTTTCATCATCAACGGGCGTAAAGTTTTTTCGAGTGGTGCTCCTGCGGGTGATTTACTGCTCACCAGCGCTGTAGATGATGATCCAAGTGATGGCGCAACCGTCCTTCATTTTGCCGTACCCATGAATACCACTGGTGTCTCTATTCAACCCACGTGGCAGGCGATGGGAATGCGAGGAACCGGGTCTCATGATATTCTCCTTTCTGATGTTTTTATTCCCGAATCAGCAATTACTTTACGCCGTCCAGCTGGCAAGTGGCATCCTGCTTTTCATCTCATTGCGATGGTTGCCCTTCCCATTATTTATTCGGTTTATGTTGGAATTGCAGAAGCAGCAAGGGATCTGGCCGTGGAACACGCCCAAAAAAATCGTCATCAAGAACAGGTTTGCTACCAGGTCGGTGGTTTGGAAAATGAGTTAATGGCAGCTCGACTCGCGATCGAGCACATAATTTCCACTGCTGCTTCTAGTGAGCCCAACTTCGACACAACCAATCAAATTATCAGCGGCTGCACCCTGGTTACCAGGGCAATTCTTAATGTGATTGACCTGTCAATGGAAATTGCTGGCGGACGCGCCTTTCACCGACCGTTTGGTTTAGAAAAACTCTTCCGCGATGCCCAAGGCGTCCGATATCACCCGATGCGAGAACCAGCGCAGCGTAAACTAACGGGTCAACTTGCGCTCAGCGTACCGCACGATCAACTTTAGATTGAGCAAGAATCCTGGGGCTAAGTCCATGACCCAACTGTTATTGTTAGCCAACCAATTTCAACATTGCTACAATTCTAGGATGCCTGAAGCCGTCGAAGAAAGACTCAGGCAAATCTATACTTCCATTATGGAAAGGGGATTGCCATACCACCAATCACTACCCCCATGAGAAGGAGAATGAAACCCTCAGTGCGTGAAGTTGGAATTAACCCGAATCATTGGTATGTTGTCGCCCGTAGTAGCGAAGTTACAACAGACCCATATCCGGTTACCCTGTGGAAACAACCAATTGTTCTCTACCGTCAAAGCGATGGACAAGTTTGCGCTTTAGAAGACCGCTGTCCCCATCGTTTTGTCAAACTCAGCAACGGGAAAGTGCAAGGCGATCGCGTAGAATGTGCTTATCACGGTTGGCAATTTAATGCTGAGGGGAAATGTGTTTCTATTCCTTATCTAAGCGAGAAGCAAAAGTTACCCCCTTGTCAGCTTCGTCTGTATCCCGTTCAAGAAGGCGATGGTTTTATTTGGATTTTCCTCGGGGATGAAACCCCAACCGTTCCGCGTTTCCAAGTTCCGGAATGGGATCATCTCAACTATATTGCAACCGTTTCGGTGATTGAAACGCAAGCCCATTATTCTTATCTCATTGAAAACTTGATGGATATGTATCATGGGCATTTACACGAAGATTGGCAAGCCTGGACAGATGCGAAGTTAGAAAATATTGAGGAAGATGAAACTCAAGTTCATGGCTACTATAACGCCCAGAGTTATTACAGAATTGATAAAATTTGGTCGATTTCACAACTGTTTTTCCCCAGTTTACGGCAATTGCATCCAGAACCGTTAACGGTAAGCTATATCTATCCCCATTGGGTTTCGACGTTGGGGGAGGATTTCAAAATTTACTGTCTCTTTTCTCCCATTCATGAAACGGCAACTCGTGCCTATCTCATTCACTTTACTTCCCTCAATGCCTTTTGGCGATTGCATAAACTGCCAATTTGGTTTCGCCGTGGCTTGAAAAATGCCCTCTTTGGTTCGGCGCAAAAGCTGTTAGATGGCTTAGTGCGTCAAGATGTAACGATGATTGAACAAGAACAAGCTGCATTTTTAGAAAATCCAGACCAAAAAGGGTATGAGTTTAACCCCGTTTTGGGGAGTGTGCAACGATTGATTCGTAAGCAAGCCTCGGAAAATGAAGATTAATCCACTTTGGTGCGAAAGCGAATAAAGCCATAAGACTCGGGTGGGTCGCCTGAGGAAGTAGCAGGAGGTAAAGTTGTTGGATTCGTTACCACATCAACAACCACTAAACCATTGGTATTATCATCAGCCTCTAAAGATTCAAATGAGCCAGGTTTTTTACACTCACTTGGAGGTGTCCTGCCAGGATCGAAAAAAGACCCTTCGTCATCGCCATCGAGATTAGTTAGGTACTGATTAGGAGTAAGCGGATTGGGTAAGGGATTGGTTTCTCGAATTAATGCTGCAATTCCTAAATTTGTTCCCCCCCCTGGGCTATCAAAGGAATCTCTGATATAAGTTTGATGCTCAGAAATTAAATCGCAGATGGTCACATTTCTCGCCGCTTGTCCTCCAGAAGAAAGATAGTAGATTGTATATTCAATTTCGTCACCGGGTTCTACTTCCCCACCATCTATTCCTCCAGTTAAATAGGTATTTTTATCGGGCCACAAAGAACTGTCATCAGCACTGTCACTATCCCCATCTTCATTAAATTGACTTAAATCATCCCCCCCCTTTGTAGCGGTTTGCCCGTTGATTGCCGTAATGCGCTTAACCAGTTGTAACTGAGGAGGTAAACAATCTGCTCCCCGGGTAATCCCAGAAGCCGCGTCGGCATCAATATTGATGGCTAAGCCAGTACCTTGTTGACCGTCAAAGTTGGGAGGATTGGCATTGCCGTTGGGACCGGTCGAACCGGCTAATCCGCCGTCTAACCCTCCAGAGGCAATGGTCACAGCAGAATTTGTGCTGACAACAACCCCGCCGCCGCCCCCGCCGCCAGGGCCATGAGCCGGATTAAAATTAGACCAACCGCCATCGCCTCCTCTCACATCAACTGTGATGTTAGATAAATTTGCCGGATCTTGAAGATCAACATAAACAGTACCGCCAGCTCCCCCTCCTCCAGCGCCATCTTGCCCGGCACTTAAGCCTGGCGCCCCTTGCGCGTGAATGGTTCCGTTCCCAGCAACAGTAGCAGCACGAATAATGATAATGCCACCCCCGGCAGCGCCACTACTGTAAATGCCATTGCCAACATTTTGGTTTTGGTCGGTAATAGCCGTTCCATCTGAGTTTGTTCTTCGATCGGTCGCTTGGCTGCCGTTGTTGGTTGTGCCGGCGCCGCCACCTCCTCCCATAAACAATCGTTGACCGCCATTGATAATAGAAGGGTTAAACCCTTTCCCGCCAAAACCGCCGGTTGGATCTTGAGAATTCCAAGCGCGACCGCCGCGGCCCCCGCCGCCGCCATTACCGCCGCCCCCGCCGCCAGAGTTTTCAGCGTTGTTACTGGGAGTGCCATCAGTACTGCCTCCTCCAGCGTTACCAGGGGCACCTCGGGCATAACTTCCGTTGGGATAGCCTTCGACACTATTATCGGTAAAGGTTGGCGGGGTTGCAGGGTTGAAAGCGCTGTCTAAATTAAAGGGATCAAAGTAATTGAGAACATAGCGGGGCGTGCCGGCAATTCCTTCGCCTTTAGATCCGTTGGTTGTTGCTGTTGCGGGAGTGCGATAGTCCGTATCGCTGAAACCGCTTGCTCCTGACAATTGCCGTCCGGCTCCGCCGCGAAAGCCGGTGCCGCTAGCTTCGAGAACCACACCGCCATTAAGAGTTAACTCTCCAGAAACATCAATCACAAATACGCCGCCGGTGGTTCCATTCCAGGGTTCGGGCCCGCCCCCAGATAACGTGGCATTGGTATATTGAGGAACACGGATGATTTGATAGCTGCGACGACCGTGGGCAGCGGTTGCCGATTCGTTGCGATAGGTGTAGATCAGCCCCCCATTGGGGCCATTAATCTCAATGGTATTGCCTGAAACATTGGTTACGGTGACAAATTCATAACGACCGGCATTATTTAAGTTCGTCCAACCGCTAGCCCCTTGTGAAGGTTGGGAGTCGGGAAAAGTAGGAACATCCCCTGGTGTATTGTCTCCATAAGCGTCAGTATTGGAACTGTTAAAATCGGCATCTTGCATCTGGATAATTAATAGCAAATCGCCCACACTAATATCGGGGGCAGTGGACGGAAACTTTGAGCCCACAGTGATCGTAGTTGCGCCAGCATTAATGGTTCCAGACACTGAACTGTAGTAAGTGTTCACATTGGCATTGACTGTCCCCTCGCCATCTTTTCCCGGAGTAGCACACTGCGTTGGCGTTGCTTGCGCCGATATCTGAGAAAAGTTGCCAGGATAAATCATAAAGGCAATCACAGCTAAGAAGAGGATGAGTAGCTTTGATAAAAATTTCATCACTTTTAGTCAAGTTCGTTCGATTTAATTGAATGCCGATCTCCCGAACCCCGCGAAAGGGGAATGGGATAAGATTGGGCAATTTCTTGGATTAAAATTTCATCGGCCGGTTCAGATGTGCCATAGTCGGGATGGGTCGCGATCGCGCTCAATCTTGCTCCTTGTTCGATATCGTTTAACTCAAAGCTAAATTTGCCATCCACATCAGCTTTTGTGGTTGCAATGGGTGCAAGCAGAGGGGGTGGTGCATTATTCTTGCTTTCACCGACGCGGTAAAGGGTAACTTCTGAATTAGGATCGGCAGTGCCATCGAGATAAACCGTGTTATTAATCAGATAAAATTCTGGGGCTAAAAATTCTGGCGTCGCGATCGCGCGATTGGCAGTATCACGATTGCGATTAAGAGAGTTGCGCGGGGGATTTTTTCCATCGCCGTTGTCGTAGGCGCGGACAGTGCTTTCCCGGCGCGTGATTAAATCAATACTTAACCCGTCTAAGTTTTCAAATCGATTCCCTAAAATAATATTGCGCAGACTTTTCGGGACTGCTGCCACAACCACGCCAGCCCCCTTAGGATGGTCAATCGTGTTATTGAGGACTTGGTGATCGCTGCCCATTAAATAAATCGCAGCTTGCGCCCGACGTTGGCTATTATTCACAATTTGATTGTTTTTAATTACCGTTGCGCCTTCGGGTTGAAACAGATAAATCCCGCTGCCTCCATTGTGGGCAATTCGGTTATTGTCAATTCTTGTGCCGTTGATCTTACCTTCTAAGCGGATGCCATCAGCCATTCCTCGCTGTCCATTTTGCGCAATTGTGTTATCAGCAAGGGTGAAATCAGTGCTCTTGACCATCGTTAAAATGCCACTGCCTTGATGCTGACGAATTTGGTTATAGCGGACGGTGACCTTCTCTCCGGCAAAGATAACCACCCCAAAGGAAGATCGCTTTTGGGGAGAAGGGGTATCCGGGGAAACCCCCAGCCAGTTCCGCTCAATTCTCACGCCCTTTGGCGGGGAATTCTCATTAGGATCTGGAGGAGCAACTAAAATATCGGCCGCTGGAAATCCTTGCTGATCGGCTTTGCCCTGAAAGCCATAGAGACTGAAGCCCCGAACGGTAATATTATCGCCGGCAATGGTCAAGCCTTGAGCAATTATTGCGCCTGGGGCGGGGGTAAGTGTGATGGCAGGAGTAGCCCCAGTGGGCGCACCTTGAAGAGACAACCCAATTCGAGTCAGAGGCGGCAGTTTGCGGGTGAGTTCAATTTGTTGCCCCTGAGGAGAGCGTTGAAACTGGATGCGCCAGTTTTGTTCCGCTGGCAGCGGGCTGATTTGCTGACGTTCTGCTGTCGTGAGTTCAGCAACAGTTAAGGAACCGTTACTGAGCGCGATCGCTTCTCTCAGGGTGAGGTTGGTATCCGGCGCGATCGCGTCTTGATTGCTGTTGACGGTGATGGCAAGCGGCGGTTGCGCGAGACTTTCTGTCGCGAACAAAAGTACCGTTAAATAGCCGAATAACCCATATTTCATGAATTGTCTCCCCTAAAATAAGTCCATCAGTCCTTGTAATTTCACGGTTACGCCCAGGTAAGCCCCATCCGCCGAGCGAACGCCGCTAAAATCGCGATCGTCAACTTCGCCGAAAACGTAGCCGCCAGCTAAACGTAAATTAGGACTCAACATATAACCCACTTCTGCAACAAATCCTATTTCGCTAAAGGCAGCAGACGGTTGGTTAATCCAGCGAATTTCTCCGACCAGGTCAAATTCTTCGCCAAAGCGATAGGTGGTTCGCAATTGCGTTAGGGTGACATGGCTGGTCCCGGTAAAATCTTCTGCGAGATAAGTGGCACTATTGCGGAGGGCAAACTTACCATAGAATTCCCATTGCCAATTGGGAGCATAAATGCCTTCAATGCCAAACAAATGTTCTTCTGAACCGGTTCCGCGATCAATCAGCAGCGTTTCTGGAATTTGGGAGGGATTTTTCCGATATTCATAGCGCAAGAGAGCGTTAAAGGTGTCGCTTGTGGGATCGCGATAGGCGAGTCCCAGTTTTAGGGTGGTTCTGGGGCCAAGGTCAAGGCGTTGATTAGCAGAACTAGTGCGGTTATAGTCCACTACTGCGGTTAAGGCAGGGCTAATCTGACCGGATGCAGAGGCAGAAATAACGGTATTATCGCGATCGCGCCCGCTAAAGTTTTCCCAGCGCAGACTAGCATTAAAATCTGGGCTATCGGTATAACTAATGCCAACACTGTAACTGGTGCCGCCCCTGCTGCCTAAACTAGAGCTGCCGCTCCCCACGGCATAGGGTTGAGAAAACTGGACCCCCCGACTGCTCTGGAAGCGATCTTCATCGGTAAACACGTGCTCAAAGCCGAGATCGACTTTTAAGCCGGGGGCAAGAACAATCCCTTGTTCGATGCCAAAGTTCCCCACCCCGGTCATTTCCTCGGTACTACCGTTTAAGGCATAACCTCCGCGAATTTTTGTATTTGAAGCAAATTCATGTTCTCCTTGAATCCCAACATTGGTAATGCTTTCGCCAGCAAGAGAGCCTCGCGTGTACCACGTTTGACTGACATTGAGAAACAGACTAGGATGAAATTCCCAACTGAAGCCCAAACCGGTTTGATCGCTAAAAACCGCATCGGTTTCTGCAGAAAGGGTAGTGGTGTTAATGGCTTGTAGTGAGAGCTTTTCGCCAAGGGGAACATCCAAGAAAGAACGTAACTGTTGAGAGTTGCTACTGAGCGCATTGGGAGCAATCTTGTCTTCGCGATCGCGATAAATCCAATCCAGGGTTAAATTAGCATCGCCAATTCGTTGTTGTAACCCTGCTGTCAGGGTCGTTAAGCGATTATCGACGCGACTCCCTGGTACCGGTTCAGTTCTCGGGGTAATTAAATCGCCAAACGCTAAGAGGGGACGGGGAGCAACTCCTTCATTTTCTTGACGTTCATAGCGAAAGCGTAAGTTCGTCGTTGCTGTTACTTGCCCATTGACCTCTAAGCCATAGCGGGTCTGACCAGGAACAAAGCTACTGGTAGCATTATTATTAAAACCGGTATCGGTTGATTCAAGATAAGCCCGCGAGTTGACCCCATCCCAGAATTCGGTGTTGGCTTCGATGCGATAAGCTGACCCGCTCATGTCGCCAAATTCAGTATTCTCATGCCGGGAATGGGCATATTCAGCGATAATTGCATTATTTTCCCCCCAAGAAATCAGGGCGTCAACCCCAAACAGGGCAAAATCTTGTTCCCCTCGGTTTTGTTCAATGTAGGTTGTTCCCAG
This sequence comes from Cyanobacteria bacterium GSL.Bin1, assembly GCA_009909085.1. Taxonomy (NCBI): domain Bacteria; kingdom Bacillati; phylum Cyanobacteriota; species Cyanobacteria bacterium GSL.Bin1. The sequence goes on from JAAANX010000128.1 coordinate 57,832, forward strand.
CCAACTTTCTTGATTTGGGGTTCGAGACCAGTAATATTTGAGTCGTCCCCCGAGTAGGTTGGCTGCTTCTCCGTCTCCGTCAAATTCATAAGTGGCGACAATTTTCCGCACTAAGACACGACCCTCATCATTGACAAAGGTCCGCTGTTGCGGACGATCAAAGAAAATGACACCGCGATCGTAATCGATCTGATAATCGCGCCCTCGGGAGAGTCTTTCTCGCTGAAGAGGGGTGCCGGGACGCTCTAATGCTTCAATTTCGAGATAAATTTCTTCACTGCCCTCGACTAAATCACGGCGGGATAAAAAATAATCCCCCCGAGTACCGTCAGGAGCGATGATATCTCGTTGGAACCCCTCGACATTGGTAGCATAGAAACCGCTCAATTGGACATTTCCCCAGTTATAACTCCCGTTGAACCCATGTAACGTCCGGGAAAAAGCACTAAAATCTTGTGATTCTTCGCTAAATGCTTGTAGGCTATAGTCTCCCCACATCGCATAGTCAATTTCTGCATTTTCCACGGGGGAAGCCCGTTCAATTCGGAAAAAGACGGAATCAGTGGAGGGAGTAATGACATCAACAGTGGCATTATCCCCATAGACCGGATAAACCTCATTCGTCTCATCAAAGGTGCGCATTAATGGGGCTTCCCCGCAGCAGTCGCGGTTTAAGGGATCGTCACTATTGAACGCGCCAGTATATTGCCATTCTCCCAGTGCCCCAGTGATAAAAGCGGCACCTGTGACATCCAGCTCAGTGTGAGTCTCTTCATCAAGAGGCACAAACTCTCGTAAAGAATCATAAAAATTAGCCCCGCTGTTGCCCAGACGAAAGTCTAAATAACCGGTTGCCAGAGGCTGATCGCGCAGGACTGGCTCAAAGCGCAGGGAAGTAAAGCCTTCTAAGTCAATGGTTCGGGCTTGAATGCGCACGGTTTGTGCGGTTACGCCTGCCTGTAGTTCGGCGGTAAACTGCCCTTGTTTCGCTTCGACTTGAAATCCGGGGGCATCCGGTTTGGCATCTGCGCCCACAAATTCACCGGCACTGCTGTCAAGAGTAATCACAGCATTGTAATTAGACCGTTGATTGTTCTCATCGAGTAAGCTCCCTTTAACGGTCGCTGTGGTGCGACCATCCGCTGGAATTGCTGCGACAGTCTCGAGAGTGAGGGTGGTGGGCTTGGCTCTGACGCTCACCTCAACCGCAACTGGCGGCAGGGGCTTACCTTTGAGGGTGCCTCGGGCAGTAATTCGGTTTTGACCGGTGTTTAAAGTGACCCCGTACCACGTTTGCAGCACGAGGTTCGTGCGGTCGTCCTTCGCCACCCGACCAATCAGAGAATCATCAACCGTTTGCTCGTTCACCATTAAGGTTACTTCTGCCCCGATGGGATATTGCAGAATAACCGTTGTCGAGGGAATATCCAGCACTTGCCCCTCGGTGGGCGCAATTAATTTGAGGGGGGACTCTGCTACGGTTTCAACCGATGGCGAGGAGGGGAGCAGCTCAGCGCTAAAACTGCCCAATTGCAAGGTGTTATCCCATTGCCAGTTCCCTTGATTCGGCAGGGGCACTGGCGTCGTTGCTAAATCAGCAGAAAATTGCCAAGGGGTTGGTGTAAGGGTGAATTGGCTAGAGTCATTCATGACTAGCGGCTTCCCTTGCACTGGCAAGACAGTGCCGAAGCAAGCGATACTTGTGATGCTCATCCCCAAACTGATTTGTTTGACCAGAAGATAGAGGCGCTGACAGCTCATGGGTTGGCTCCTTCCCCGGCGGTCGGAGTCACCCCAAAGTTGAGCCGCACCATTCCGCCAGGGGACATCTTGAAGAGGCGAGAAGGGCTTTGCTGGTCTCGACGCTGAGGATTGGGCGCTAGTTCATAGTCGGGAATGCTGGTCAAATCGAGAATTCCGGTGTGGAATCCCGGACAGACATTTTTCAAAGAATATAGACCATCGGCATCGGTGCTGATCCGGTAGCCATCTTCAAGGTAAATTACCGCGTTGGGCACCCCGGGTTCCCCTGGTTGTTGTTCGCCATCGGCGTTTTTATCCACAAAAACGCGTCCGATCAGGGTCCCGCAGTCATTGAGGATGCCAGGGCGAATGTCGAGTTCATGGGTCACGGGACCGTCTCGGGCTTCGCGATCGCGAATTTGAGCGACAACAGCGGCGGTATTGATGCCGGACCCGCGCATGGCATCGGGAGTGACTTCTGCGCCATAAAGAATCGTTAAGGTTTCGTTGCTGGGAAGTTGCGGGGGTGAGACAAAGTCGAAGCTAAGGCGTCTTTGCTGTTGGGTAACGGTTAAATTTAGGGGGACTTCCTCAATCGCACTGCGCACTGAGGCTTCAATAAAGTTGAGTCCGGCGGGGAGTTGATCGGTTACGGTTAGCGCGCGAACCGGATCTTGGGATAAGTTGCGAATCGTGAGGCGATAGATCACAATATCCCCAATTTCAGCAGCAGCGCGATCGGCAAATTTATCCAGATCTACTTCTTGGGCTTGGCAAGTGCTGGCTTGGAAATCAATAACAGCTAAGTTAAGTCCTAAGCGTTCGGCATCTTCAACGACGACAAAGCTTCCTTCAATAATCGTGCGTTTTAGGGGATCGGTGACGCTAATTGGGCGACCGTCAAGGGAGGTAGCGGTAAACCGAATGCGATTTTCACTGCGTTGACCGATGACAATGCGGATGCGACGTTCATCATAGAGACTGTCCTCGGGCGGATTCACCAGTAAAATGTAAGTGGCTCCGTTGTCTAGCTGTCCGCGATCAACATCTAAAAGAAAGTTATATTTCCCTTCATCGCCATTGGCGAGAAAGAAAGGGTTGCTATTTTCAATATTCGGTTCTAATCCTGCCGAAATTGAATTATTGGGATTATCTGGCAGTTCGGTTCGGGTCAGAGGCACAGCCGTTCCGATCGCGCCTCCACCAGCCGGTTCATAGAGTCCGACGGTAAAACCGCGATAGTCGGCCAGAATCTCGCCATTACAGCCAGTCAGCTGACCGAAGGGATCGCGCAATTCGGAAAGTGGCGGTAGAATCGTTACGGTTTGTTGGGCTAGGGTTTCCCCGCACTGAGCGCCGAAGCCGAAGCGGATGGTTTGGGTGCGTTTGAAATCGGCTTCAGCGACCGTGATTGTCGCTGTGATCACCACAGCTTGCTGGGGGGCAAGGGTCAAGGCACTTGCTGTTTCGGTAATCCCACCCTTCGGGCTGGCTTGGTCTTCGGCAACGGGGCGATAGGTAAGCTGTTCGAGCGTTGCGGGTCCGCTGAGGGCTTGCTGCCAGACGGCTAAAGGCGGCAGGATCAGTTTGCCGGTGGTGTTGCTGTTGTTTTTGAGGATAAAGGAATAGTTGAGGGTCTCTCCTGGTACGAAACGGGAAGGCTCACTGGTGCGGGCATCGTTCCAAAGGGTTTGCCCTTGGGCAAACAGCGTCTGTTCAGGCTCCCTTAGGAGATTGCTCACCGTTGCACTCAGCTCTTGTTGCGCTTCTTGTAGGGAAGAGCGGTTGAGCAGAGGGGGCAGTAGATCTTGCGCCGTTTGGCTCACGGTCTCGGCTGTGGCAGCCCTTAAGCCCATCGCTTCTAAGGTACTGCGGCCAAAGCCTAGCAACACGAGGGCAATGGGGATCTCATCTAGTTCAATAATGGTTGCAACTGCTGCGTCGTCTGCCAATGCGGTTGCCATCGCCCGTTTCACTTGGCCAATCGCCCCCGTCAGAGAGTTCCTCTCGGTTAAAACTGCCATTGCTTCCACCGTGGCGGTATTCAAGATTTTGATCTGTTCCGGTGAAAAATTTTGCTCTTCTAAAAGGGGGGTCAGGCTATCCACGGCGGTTCCTAATCCCACTTGGCGGTTCCCTTCTGCATCCCGAACGCCATTGCTTGTGGTCGTCACTGTGAAGGGAGCAGTGGTGATTGCAGTTGTAACCAGGTTGGATTGCCCTTGCCAGGAAAGGGTTTCGTCTTTATATTCATAACGGGCAATATTGCTCAGCCCAGCGCCTGGAGCGGCACTCACTTGACACTCAAGAATCGGTTGCCCTTGAGCAGTAGACCCAACGCCAAAACTCCCGATCCCAGTCATGATGATGAACGAGCAAACGCCCGCTTGCAGACGAAACTGCCCTCTCTCCAATTGAGAGAGCAACTGATTCAGTTTAATGAACATCCCCTTCTCTACCTGGCTCTACCTGTGATCTGACCGGTTGCCCCTTGCGAGAAGGGGCATTGTCAATGGTTTATTCCACTTCCACCACATACATGGCTTCTAAGTTGTCCTCCGGCGCGATCGCGCTTGGAAAGTCCCAACGGATATGGGTATAAGCTGAAGCAGGAGCCGGTTTCTCTACCACCGTCCCATCAGGCTGTTCCACTTTAATCGTGGGATTGGCAACAAAGGTTTCGCCGTTGTTAATGCTGTAGGTAATAACCGCGTTGTTGCTACTATTGGCCGATCCCAGCACATACACCATTTGCTGAGGAATCGGTTGGGTAACAGTTAAGTTGTTTGCGGCTTCGCCCCCTTCATTCGTGCCCATCACGACATAGCGCAAGGTATCGCCAGGGACGACGGTCACTTGATCGCCGACATTTTCCCAACGCACTTGTTCAACCCCGTTTTCATCAACTGTGACTTCTTGTTTGTCTACAACCAAATTGAGATTGACTTGCGGGCGCTCTTGTCGGAATTGAGCAAGTTGAAGCTCTTCTTTTTCAAGGAAGCTGGCGAATGTGGCGGGAGTCATGAAAAAGGGCAAAGTTGTCGCAATCAGTCCCGCAAAACCAAAACGTAAGAGTTGAGTTTGGAGTTTCATAAGTCTATATCCTGTTAAGTTATTGCAAATTAAGGTCTGAAGGAATGACCAGTCACCAGAGCTGAGAGATGACCCTCAAGCCTCAGGTGATCAAAACTGAATGAGGTTTCGGAAGGAAACACCCGAAAATGGCAACTGGTCACTTAATTAGGAATTATTGAACTTCACGACGGAAGATGAAGGTTCCAGTATCACCCGGTTCAACTGTTCCCACTTCGTTTTCGTATTGAGTAACATCTGTTCCATCTGCAGGGTCAGTTGTTCCAATCGTTCCCGACAGGTTAGAGAAGGTGACTGTACCAGTGCTAGCGGAAGTATTTTGACTGTGGAGTGTATCAACCTCACCGTCGGGTGCTGCAACGATACCATCACCACCAATATCCGATTCTTCTCCATCTAAAGCCCAGTTATTACCATCCTGATCCGCTTGTCGATTAGCATCAGTATCAGCAACGGTTCCATCTTCAGTAATGGTGAAGTTATTGGCATTGAGAGTGACGTTACCTGTACCAATGGGGGCTTCAGAAATATTTTCGTATCGGATTCGGTACTCGATGAAATCACCAGGTTGCACATCTACGTTAGGAGTCTGCGTAAAGGCTTCTCGAACATTGCCATCAGCATCCAGAATCCGGGCTTCTTTCACGAGAGTTATGAATCCAGTGTAAACGCGATCAATAGTGATGTTGTTAACAGTTTCACCCGTATATCCAGCGTTACTCGTTGGGTCATCATCAGGGAAAGCAATGATCGGGATGTTATATCCTTGAACTTGACCTGTTCCCGCAGGGAAATCAACTTCAACTTCGTAGGTTAATTCATCCCCTGGATTGACTGTACCCACATTAATTGGAGTATCACCAGTTGTAAAAGCATTTCCATCGTAGCTGTAGGTTGCTGTTTCAGCATTACCATCTCCGTCAACATCGAAGCGAATGATAACTGTTGTGTTAGTAGGAATCTCATTATTAGCCCCAAAGAAACCAGAACCACCTGTATCACTGGCTGACTCTGCACTGGTTGCTCCAGTTGGAACAATTGGCTCAATCGTTACGTTGTCTGCTTCACTTGCACCGGTTGCAGGGACGCTAACAGTGTTCTGAATTGTTACTGCACTTGGATCACCATCAGCATCACCATTCGGATCAGTGGAGACATTGGTAAAGTCATCATTGTCGTTATTCGGTCCCACGGCCTCAGGTGTATCCAAGGGTCCATTCAAGATGTCATCATCCGCTTCAACGGTACCGGTAACAACGACTTCGTTATCTTCCCCATCAGGACCGGTTCCAGTATTGTTGCCGTTTTCATCAATTCCATCTTGATCCGGATCTGCTACCCCTGTATCATCACCTGGATCAAAAAGACTTCCTGTGTCATCAGGTGGCGTACCATCATCATTGAAGTTGTTAGGACGTTGGTCACCTGATTCATCGTAAACAATCTCATCATCGACATCAATGTTGTCATTGGGATCGTCAAACGTTTGACCAAAGACCTGAGCGATGTTGTAAACTGTTCCACCAGCACCCGGTAAACCACTGGTAATAACGGAGAATTGGAAACCAGTCAGTTGTATGCCATTTGCGGGGAGTTCATCACCATCAGTGGTTGCATCGTAAATAAAACCGATTCTTTCGACATCTTCTAAATCAGTGGTGGTATCAGTATTTGGATCAGTATCTGGAGCAGTAGTCGTCCAATTTGCGCCATCTAACGCTCCAGCGTCACCAGAAGCTACAGGCACTGTTGTTTCTGGATCATCATAGGAATATACAACAGTCCAGCCTGTAGGCAGGTTATTTGGATCTGGTTCTCCATTGAGAACTGTTCCTTCTGGAATAACATCGGAAACAAGAACTCGGTCTTCTTCATTTGTTCCATTACCATCAATATCATTACCTGAACCACTGCCTTCTAAATTAATAGGAGTACCTTCTAAAGGAGCAGGCTCAAATGTACCATCAGGTGATGAATTTTCTACCGTCAAGCCTAAATCGTAAGTAATGATGTCATCGCTACCAGAATCACTGCCACCAGGGTCAACATTCGAGGCAACTTTAGTGATTGTGGCAAGGGCTAACGGTTGAATTTCAGTTGCAAACGCGACATCCTGAGTTGCACTGGCTTCTCTTTCACCATTAACTGGATCATCAGTTGTATCAATATTAACGGTACGAACCTCATCATCATTAATACCATCAGCATCATCAGGCTGGTTTTGCGTCGCGAGAGAGTTATCGTTAGCTCCTGTATTACCTAAAGTAACTCCAACAGGATCACCCAAGTTGTTAGTTGATAAAACAGTACCCGTCACTCGAACAATAAAGCTACCATTTGCTGAAATATCTTCTACAAGATTATCTGTTAGGGTCGTAATATCGTTGAAGGTTGTTCCACCATCGGTGCTAACTTCTACATTAGTATCAGCAATAGCTTCCAAACCAGTTGTCGTGATTTGATCAGCACTAGGGACGAAAATATCAGTGGTAGCGTTACCGGTATTCGTAATTAAGAAGTCAAAAGTTAGGACATCGCCTGCCTCAACACTACCACCATCCTCATCGTTGATTCCTTGAGGGGTGTTAGTAATACCGGCGACTTCGGCAACCGTTACCGTTACCCGATTTGAGGTGGTGTCAAGTGGGTTGCCGTCATTATCTTCGTAAGTTGCAGTTGCTTCGTTAATGATCTCAGTGCCGGCGGCAGTTCCTTCTGCAAAAGCTGGCAAAATCATTGCTTGGGAGAGAGTCGTGCTTGCTAGGCAAATGGCAAGGAAACGCTGAAATTTATTTTTGGAGGATAGAGATGAATTGTTGCTCATTCGTTAATTAATCCAATAATCAAGTAAATTGGCATAGATTGGCTAGGACCTTAGGCTTTTCATTAGATTTACAATATGATTTAAATTACCAAAAAAGCGCTGTTTATAGCCTTTACCAGGATACTCAAATTACTAAATAATACAAACCGAAATAACACGGAAAAAAGCGATTTATGTCAATTTTGTTACTTGATTCACAAAATTACACTGGGTACTAAAGTCTGACAAGTAACTTCCGGTTGCTGGGATAATTTAGTTGATCGCGGGGAAGCCCCGCAGAATAATCTTTTGATTTTGCGTCGGGACGGGGCTTTCAAGCATCGGAACTGAATTTCGATGTCAGCCCCTCATCAGGAGTGGTCAGTCAAGGGGTTTTATCCCTAGATCAGTTCCGATACAGGAATACCAACTTGCAAGAGTTGGAAGGCAGCACTCTATCTGAAGGATGAGTGGCTGGAGGAAGTCACAGAATTTAACTTATGTCTTAGCGAATCGTGAGGATGATGACGCGATCAAAGCTTTGATTAGAAGAGGTAATGATAAGAGTCCAAACACACAAAAAGTTACTGTGTTACCAGATTGGAGTAATCGCGATCTGAAGCTGGGAACTCTACGATCAGCAATTCGCCAGCTAGGTATTGACCAACGGTCGCAGCAGGCGCCTTCTGTTTAAGAAGGCGTAATCTGCGACTGGGAGATATTTAAAAATACATATGGCTTGCTGAAATTTTCCGCGATCGCGCTACTCAATTCTTAACCCTGACGACAGCTTTCAGCGAGCTTCGCTCGAGCGCGCAGAATAATAAAATCCGGTTAAAATAACCGGTTCTCCAAAAAAATTACTTTATATCTCTAAAAAATTCTGATATCCTTCCTTCAATTTTTCCTTTCCATTTTCATTAATAATGCTACCATGAGCTATAATCACTCGTTCAAAATCCCAATTCAGAATTTTCTTGATCGAGTTTTTAAATTTTTCTATTTCAGTTGTTGCAATTCTTTCTAAAACCGATGGACTAAGTTGTTTATATCCGCCAAGTATTTGAGAAGTCAACCGTGTTAAAAAAGGGAAAGTCTCGTCAAAGTAAAAGGCTAGATCAGTTAAGATTAGGGTTCGGCTTGAGGGATGAAAAAAGACACATTCTTGTAGCGGATCAAACCCCCTGAATGTAATCGTTCTAAACCCTTCTATAAACTGATATTCAATCCCATTCCATAATTGCTCTAGATCATCTTTAATGATTTTATCAATTGGCAAATTTGGCTTTTTGCTTTTAAGACCCGAAACTGCCCAAAAAATTGCATCTGGGTAAAGCATTTTGAAATTTTCAGCAAATAAATAATGGTGAAGATTGGGTGCAATGATATGTTTAACCGTTCCAATTTCTTGAAGTTGACGGATGATTGTATTATCAACTTGAATTGGAGAAATAACGACTAATTCCCGATTTTCAAGTCGAATCACTGTCATTCTTGTCCCAACACTGAGTCCAAAGTATTGCAAAGGCTGTTCAGCAACCCAAATATCTTGATCAATTTCTCTTAGCATTGATTTGAACCATTCAACTAAAAAAGGTGGGCAAAACCCACCTCAATGTTATCTATTTACTCGCACCCGTTGGCATTCCTAAAATATCCTCAATTTTGGGCATTTCTTCTAAGGGAATGACGCGACCTTCTTCCTCAAAATTCTCAATTTGATCAAAGTTGAGATAGCGATACAAATCATCAGCAAAGGGATTAATTTTCTCTTGGACAATGGAGAGATATTCATCCACAGTGGGAATGTAACCCAGTAAGGCACAAACTGCAGCTAACTCAGCTGAACCGAGATAGACTCGTGCGCCTTTCCCCATGCGATTATTAAAGTTACGGGTCGAAGTGGAGAAGACGGTTGCTTCATCTTCCACTCGCGCTTGGTTCCCCATACACAAGGAACAACCGGGCATTTCTGTCCGTGCGCCAGCAGCAGCAAACACACCATAAACCCCTTCCTCACGGAGTTGTTTCTCATCCATGCGTGTGGGAGGACAAATCCAAAGGCGAACTTTTGCCACGCCTGCATCTTCTAAAATTTTCGCAGCAGCACGATAGTGACCAATGTTAGTCATGCAAGACCCGATGAAGACTTCATCAATTTTATCCCCTGCACACTCTGACATTAACTTCACATTATCCGGGTCATTCGGTGCAGCAACAATCGGTTCTTTGATTTCGTTTAAGTTAACCTCAACCGTATCCACATATTCAGCATCTGCATCCGCTTCCAGTAACTCAGGCTTATCCAACCATTCCTGCATTTTGGCAGCGCGACGTAAGAGGGTACGGGAGTCTTGATAGCCACGCGCTACCATGTTTTTAATCAGGGCAATGTTGGAATTGAGATATTCGGCGATGGTCTCTTTCCCTAACTTAATCGTACAGCCAGAACAAGAGCGTTCGGCAGTGGCATCGGTTAATTCAAAGGCTTGTTCTACTTTGAGGTCGGGTAAGCCTTCCATCTCCATGATGCGACCGGAGAAGACGTTTTCTTTAACTTCGGTTCCGACCGTTAACTTCCCTTGCTGCATGGCGACATAGGGAATGGCATTAACAATATCCCGCAGTGTGACACCCGGCTGTAATTCGCCAGTGAAGCGCACTAAAACCGATTCTGGCATATCCAGAGGCATTGCCCCTAATGCAGCCGCAAACGCCACTAAACCCGACCCGGCAGGGAAGGAAATACCAAGGGGGAAGCGAGTATGAGAATCACCACCGGTTCCGACCGTATCGGGAAGTAACATCCGGTTTAACCAAGAGTGAATGATACCGTCACCTGGCTTTAAGGAAACCCCACCTCTGTCTGCAAAGAAGTCAGGGAGTTGTTGATGGGTTTTCACGTCCACTGGTTTGGGATACGCTGCGGTGTGACAGAAACTTTGTAAAACGAAGTCCGCATTGAAGCCAAGACAAGCCAGTTCTTTTAACTCATCGCGGGTCATGGGTCCGGTGGTATCTTGTGACCCCACAGTGGTCATCATCGGTTCGCAAGAGGTTCCCGGACGAACCCCATCAACACCACAAGCGCGTCCCACCATTTTTTGCGCCAGCGTGAAGCCTTTATTATTCTCTGCGGGAACTTCCGGACGAGTAAACAGAGAGGTGACTTCTAAGCCTAAGGCTTCTCGGGTTTTATCAGTCAAAGCCCGTCCAATCATCAGTGGAATCCGTCCACCGGCGCGGACTTCATCTAAGATTGTATTCGGTTTCGGAGTAAAGGTGGTTAAGGTTTCTCCGGCTTCGTTGGTAATCTTTCCTTTATAAGGGTAAATCGTAACGACATCCCCTGTATTCATTTGGGTGACATCGCACTCAATGGGAAATGCACCAGAGTCTTCGGCAGTATTGAAAAAGATGGGGGCAATTTTTCCGCCGAGAACATAACCACCAGCGCGTTTGTTGGGAACGTTGGGAATATCATGTCCAATGTGCCATAGCATAGAGTTAATGGCCGATTTCCGGGATGAACCGGTGCCAACAACATCTCCCACGTATGCCAGGGGTAAGCCTTTTTCTTTTAATTGAGCAATTTGTTCTAGTCCCTCCGGCATCCGAGACTCTAACATCGCGAGGGCGTGGAGGGGAATATCAGGGCGTGTTGTCGCATGAGGCGCCGGAGACAGATCATCAGTATTGGTTTCTCCAGCCACTTTAAAGACCACCACTTGGATTTGTTCCGGAACTTCTGGCTTGTTGGTAAACCAAGTTCCTTCCGCCCATTCATCAATGACTTGTTTGGCGTATTGATTATCTTGGGCGAGTTCAAACACATCATTAAACGCATCAAAAGCAAGGATGGTTTGACTGAGGGCGGTTGCTGCTTTTTGGGCGAGATTCGTGTCAGAGGATTTGAGAAATTCAATCAGAGATTGCACATTATACCCACCCACCATGGTTCCGAGAAGTTCCACGGCTTCTTCTACGGTGATCAGCGGACAGTTGACTTCTCCTTTGCCAATTGCGGTGAGAAACCCTGCTTTAACATAGGCGGCTTCATCAACACCAGGCGGAACGCGATCGCGCAATAAATATAATAATTCTTCTTCTGTTCCTTGGGGAGGCTGTTTTAATAATTCACATAACTGGGACGTTTGTTCGGCGTTGAGGGGGAGGGGGGGAATTCCTTGCTTGGCCCGTTCTGTTGCGTGTTGCCGATACGTTTCTAACATTTTTAAGTGGGTTCTCCTATCGTGTCTCTATACTATTTCACCGATCATAGACTTCTATAATCATTGTAATTGTAGCGACAGAAGCATTTAATTCAGAAGATGAACACCTTACGAGTTGGAATTGCCGGACCTGTAGGTTCAGGAAAAACAGCATTATTGGATGCATTATGCAAAACCATGCGCGATACTTATCAACTGGCTGTCGTGACTAACGATATTTATACCCAAGAAGATGCTCAATTTTTAGTCCGTTCTCAGGCATTAGCGCGCGATCGCGTTTTAGGTGTCGAAACCGGCGGTTGTCCGCACACCGCAATTCGAGAAGATGCCAGTCTCAATCTCGCGGCCATTGAACAGCTAGAAAACCAATTTAACCCACTTGACTTACTCTTTGTCGAGAGTGGGGGGGATAACCTAGCGGCAACCTTTAGTCCCGAACTCGTTGATCTTACCATCTACGTCATTGATGTGGCAGCAGGAGATAAAATTCCTCGCAAAGGGGGACCGGGGATCACCAAATCTGATCTGTTAGTAATTAATAAAATTGATTTAGCGCCCTATGTCGGTGCTGATCTCTCTGTAATGGAACGAGATGCAAAAAAGATGCGCGGCGAAAAACCGTTTGTCTTTACCAACTTAAAACAACAACAAGGATTAACAACAGTACAAGATTTTATTCGTTCTCACCTCATTTAATTGCTATAGCAATCAGAAATCGGTTGTGAGACAGAAATCCTAGTCTAATGAAACAAGGAACGGAGAACGGGAATAAAAAATTTCTCATGAATCAGGTCTGATTGCTACAGGTTAGGTTGCTTGTTTCCCTTCGCGGTTTTCCTCCTGTTAGTTGCTAATTAAATGCCAATTGGGAGGGGCTTGATAATGTTGATCAGACCCCTGTTCAAAGGTTAATTCATCTAGCATTTGCGGATTGACTAATAAATAAACAGAGGGCTGTTGTTCCCAATGCTGTTTGAGTTCTTCTTGTGTTGCCGGAAGAACCCGCTTTTGGGCGTAAAAATTAAGAGAAGGACGTTCGTAAGCAAAAGAGGTATAAATTGGCGCTTCTTCAGGAACTTGATCGCGAATTAGCATGGCCACTGGCTTCACCGGATAGGCTTCGTTTAATTCCCACAGCCAATAGGATGAACTCACCAATAATAGTAGAGAAACATACATTCCCCAACTCAGAATATTAATAAATTGAGGATCTCTTCGTAAAACTAACCCACCCCCTACTGCTGTGGTTAACGCTACCGCTAAAGTAATAATTACTAACTCTTTACTACCTTCATCAGCCATGCCAAAATAGAAGCTGCTTCCTAAAGCAATCCCTCCTAAAAAGAGCAGTAAGATTCCCCAAGATTTCGGATAAGACTCTTCACGGGGATAGCGGGCAATTTCTGTCAACATTCTACCTCCAGCTAAGGCCAATGCTGGATACAAAGGCAAAATATACCAGGGGAGTTTGGTACTCATGAGGGTGATGACCAAAAAATAAATGCCACTCCAGACTAAGATTAGTTTTGACCAACTCCAGATTTGATTTTTCCAGGCTAAATGGAGTCCAGAGAGGGCAAAAATCAACCAGGGGAGAAAATGTAGCAATCGGGGAAGATAATACCAAGGAGGACCACTGTTATTATCGACAGCACGCCATAAACGACTAAACGACTGAGAAAAAATAGCTGTTTCTACAAATGCCCCTTGATAGTGAACCCACTGTAGCGCGTACCAACTGAGTAGAGGTAAACAACCAATGCTCACCCCACCCCAAAAATAGGGACTTCGGAATAAACGAGGCGTATCCCAAGCGAGAAATCCAAACGCAATCCCCCCTAGTAACAAAGCCATGATGCCCTTGGTCAGTCCAATCAAGCTTAAACTGATCCCAATGCCTAAACACCAGCGCAAATCACGGCGCGATCGCAGCACTGACCACATCAACAAAATCGCAAAACAAACAACTGCCCCATCGAGCATTGCTAGACGTCCCTGACGGACTAATGGTAAGGTAGTTAAATAAATCAGTGCTGAAAATAATGCTGGTTGACGCATCAAAAACAGTTCTTTTCCCAAGCCATAAGCGAACGGTACTGAAACCGCCATCAATAATGCAGAAGGAAGACGAGCCGTCGTTTCATTAACGCCACCCCAGCGATAACAAAGAGCAATCAAATCGTGAAGCAAGGGTGGTTTGTTGAGATAAGGTTCTTGCCACAGTGTTGGAAATAACCAGCGATTACTGTTCTCTGGTGCTTGTAAAATCTCGCGCGCTACTTGGGCAACCGTTCCTTCATCCCAATCGCGAAGGGGTAAACTCCCCAAATTGAGAGTAAACACTAATAATCCTGCGACCAAAAGCGCAATCACAAGCAAGCGTTCTGTCCAAGCATTTTGATGACGAATGCGATTAGCCGAGCCATCCCCTGCAAAAGTCTGACGATCCATAAACTGATAAAAGCACGATTATTTCTAGAGATAACACAATTGTGATGAATGTTTCATGATGTAAATGTTATGGAAAGTATTTAATGGAGCTTAATTATTTCATCAGTTACCACTTATAATTCCCATTTTAATGATATTAATCAACTTATTTAAGTTATTCAAAAAACTAAATTTATGTGATAAAAACCTAGAACAATTATCTGCATCGATCCAAGCATCAATTTTTAGTCAAATCACAGTAAGTCTTTACACTCAGCTGTTTAGGCAGTAGATGATAAAATAGCGGGGACATCTGCTGCTATTTTGGAACCTCATCATAAGGATGCGTCATCAGTATTTAACCCTTCTTCTCCCCAAAAGATCTTATGGATGAATCATTTACCATTACCTTACAAATTGTAATCGCTGTTTGTGCAGGAATTACTGCTCAAGTCCTTGGAGAAACCTTGAAAGTTCCAGGTATTGTTTTTCTCTTACTGTTTGGCATTGCTTTAGGTTCAGATGGACTGAATCTCCTCTATCCTAGTGAATTAGGGGTGGGTTTAGAAGTGATTGTTGCCCTCTTAGTGGCGATTATTCTGTTTGAGGGAGGACTCAACCTCGAATTAAGAGATTTGGGGCGGGTATCTAGTAGCTTGCGGAACCTGGTAACCATTGGGACTGGAATTACCCTGTTTGGCGGGAGTATGGCAGCCCACTGGCTAGGAGAATTTCCCTGGCAATTGGCATTTCTCTATGCTTCTTTAGTTGTCGTAACCGGTCCCACTGTAATTGGCCCCCTACTTAGACAAGTGGCAGTGGATCGACAAGTCGCAACCCTCTTAGAAGGAGAAGGGGTTTTAATTGATCCGGTTGGGGCAATTCTGGCGGTCGTTGTCCTCGATACCATTCTCAATAGTGACGCTGGGGTCATGGAAGTTTTAAATGGGCTGCTCTTGCGCGGTGGCATTGGTATTGCCATTGGTTTAGCCGGCGGCGCTGCCATGGGGTTGCTTTTAAAGAAACGGCTCGATTTCCTCTCGGAAGACTTGAAAAATCTGGTTGTTTTGGCCGGTGTTTGGGGCTTATTTGGAATTTCCCAAATGATTCGCAGTGAGTCTGGGTTAATGGCAGTGGTTTTAGCCGGGATGGTCGTCCGCGCGCTCTCGGTTCCCGAAGAACGGATGCTGAGACGCTTCAAAGGACAGTTAACCATGCTGGGGGTCTCCGTCTTATTTATCCTCCTGGCAGCAGACCTCTCCCTCGCCAGTATTTTAGCCTTAGGTTGGGGCAGCGTGCTCACGGTTTTATGTTTAATGTTCATCGTGCGCCCGCTCAGTGTTTGGGTGTGTACCCTAGGGAGTAGCCTCAATTGGCAACAAAAACTCTTTGTCAGTTGGGTGGGTCCCAAAGGCATTGTTTCTGCTTCAGTCGCCTCTCTGTTTGCGATTTTACTGACACAACGGGGAATTACCGGTGGTGATTCCCTGAAAGCAATTGTCTTTTTAACCATTATGATGACAGTGGTGATTCAAGGGCTCAGTGCGCGTTGGGTTGCCCGCTGGCTAAATCTCACGTCTGAGGGAGCAAAAGGAGCCCTAATCATTGGTTGTAGCCCCTTAGGTCGTCTGGTGGGAGAACTCTTTCAACAAGAGGGAGAATCAGTGGTGATGATTGATACCGATTCTGAAGCGTGTGAACTGGCAGAAGCGGCTAATTTGCCGGTAATTCAAAGTAGCGGTTTAGATGAAACGGTCTTAGAAGAAGCAGGAATTGAGTCTCTAGGAACTTTCTTGGCAACAACGAATAATGGAGAAGTTAATTTAGTTTTAGCACAAAGAGCTCTAGAGGAGTTTCAACCCCCTAGGGTGTTTGCAGTATTTCCCAAAAATTCTCAAGCGCGGACGCCTGCGAATAAAACAAAAGTCAACCAAGCCTTTATGTCCGAAATTCCGATCAAAATTTGGAATCAATATGTGGAAGAAGGTAAGATTAAGCTTGGTCATACGGTGTTGCGAGAAGAAGGCTTTTCTTTCCAACAAGCCCATTTGCAAGCCTTAATCCGAGCAGGAGAATTATTACCCCTATTGATTAAGCGCGGTAATGCTTTACAAGTCGTGAAAGCGGATCAAGAATGGCAACCGGGAGAAGCGATTTTTTATATCCTGCATGATCCTCGCCCCAAATTGCTTAAACGGTTATCAGGAGGCAACTCCTCCTCTCGCCTTGCTTTAGAGCGTTTAGCTGAGGTGGAGGAAGTTCCCTTGGCTAGTCCTGACAATAGTTATTAGTCATTTTTTAATTGCTGTCGGGCTGCTGCAAGTAAGAGTTGTTTTTCTGAGCGCGCGATCGCGCGATAAACGGTCTCAATCGCTGATTCTTCCACAGAAATGCCAGTAATTCCCCAGCGGACTAAATCGGCTACTAACTCGGGATATAAAACCACCCCTTGACCACAAACCGAACAGGAAATACCATTTGCCCTTGCCGTTTCAATTAAGCTCTTTAAAGCAGCCAGTAAAGCGGGATGACATTCATTATAGTGCTCTCGAAACTCCCCTTGTTCTCGATCAACGCCTAATAATAATTGGGTTAGATCGTTAGTGCCAATGGCAATGCCTTCGATTCCGGCTTTGATATAGTCGCTTAACAAGTACACCACAGAAGGGACTTCTGCCATCATCCATAGCTGACAGCTGTTTTCAATCCCTATTTCTGTTAGTAAATTTTTGCAAAATTGGACTTCCTCAACACTGCGAACAAAGGGTAGAATTAAATTAATATTGTGATAGCCTTGGCGCTGTAAGTGTTGGAGGGCAAACATTTGGGCTGAGAAAAATTCGGGATTTTTGTAATAGCTATAAGTTCCCCGTTCTCCTAAAAGAGGGGTCTGTTCGGATTGCAAACTCAGCCAATCGGTCGAGCGATAGAAAACCGGACGAGGAAAGAAGGCTTCTGCCAAATGACCAATCAAACCTGCTAATTGCTCGATAAATTGTTCACGGTAAGGGGAAGATAACCAAGTGGAGAGGGACTTTTCTTCCAATAACTCTAATAACATTAATTCAGACCGAACTAAGCCCACTCCCTCGACCGGTAACTGAGCTAATTCCGTCGCGCGATCGCGCTGAGAAACATTGACCATTAACTGGGTTGCTAAAACCGTTCTTTCCGTCTTTGTTGGTTCTGCAACAGCACTTGTCGCAACTGCTTCTTCTTCCTGCTCAGAGGGGCGTAATACTTCTCCTTTATCTCCATCCACCGTTACGGTTTCTTCTCCTGCTATCGCTGCAATTGCTCCCTTAGCCCCGACAACAGCAGGAATCTTCAACTCTCTAGCCAGAATCGAACCATGAGACGTCATTCCGCCTTGTTCTGTAATCAATCCGCCAGCGCGCTTAATCAGAGGTAAGTTTTCCGTGGTAACACTTTTGATCACTAAAATGCCCTGAGCAGGAAAGTCTTGATCATCGTCTTTTCCGACCACATAAACTTTTCCCGTTACTTTCCCTGTTGCTGCTCCTGTTCCTTTAACCAGGACAGGAGAATCTGCTTGTGCCGACATAGTAACCTCAGTCGAAAATTGAGTTAAGTATAACTGAGAACCATTGTCTTGCCTGTTTTTGGCGTGAAATTCTGGCAAAAAAGTCCATTCACAACGAAAGGTTTGCTGATTGGTTTCTTGTAAGGTGAGAGCAAGATTAATTAACTGCGATAACTGTTCTGAAGTTAAAATCGCTTTTTCAGCCTCTTTCTTCACAATGCTAACTTCCAGCAAAGGATTAAGTTGATAAATACGGGTTTGATAACCGAGTTGATGGAGCGTAACTTGTTCGGTAGTGGGATTAATTTCATAGGTTTCAGGTAAGACTTCGCCGCGGATTAAACTGTGTCCTAAACCTCTGACTGCTTGCAGGTGCCATTGCTGATCGGTTACTTCTAAAATTCCTGACGCGATCGCGTTTTGAATCGGTTGAATCAAAACCGCTAACCCTAACTCTTCCCAAGCCATCCCTTGCTGTTGCCAATAAAATAAATTACGGGCGCAGAATAATGAGCGCCACACCCGTTTTAATCCCAACTCGATTTCCTTTCTCTCGCATAAACCACAGTGAGACGTTAATAAACCTGAAACCGAAGGGTGCAGCGATGGCAACACCAGAGAAGGACGGAAAATCAGTGTGGTCGCTTCCCAAGCAGCAAGTTTTTGGTAGAGTTCTTCACACCAATCGGGATCTAACTCAGCATCATTAATGACTTGGCAAAGGGTTTGTGCCGTTTGTTGTAAGGTTTCATAATCATTGAGATCGAGGGTGAGTTCGACTAAAGAAGCAAAAGTATCTTCTGCACTAAACAGAGAACTTAATGTCTCCTTGCCAACGACAACTCCAGATGGAACCTGATATCCAGCTTGAGATAGCTGACTCAAAGCGATTACTTTCTCTCCCACCGCCTGGCGCTGAGAGAGACTAATCTTGTCTAAATCATAAAAGTCATTGACGTTAACTCGCATTGAGTCTCATTATTTTCATTCGTTACTCACTTTTAGTGCTTCTGCGACTGAATGACTTCATACAAAGCAGAATAATCTTCATCTCCTAACCCTAATTCTAATGCTGCTTCTAAAATTGTTTCCATTCCTTGTAATGAAGAAACCGTTAACCCTTCTGTTTTCGCGGCTTCTAAGAACAAGCGGGTATCCTTGAGGAGATGTTTCGTAGGAAAGTTAGGATTACTATAGTTATGGCTGACCATCCGTTTCAGTTTCTTATCAAAGGTGGGAGCATACAACGCACTTTCTCGTAAAACCGACATAAACGTTTCCACCGCTAACCCTTCTTGCTGCACAAAGGATAAGCTGAGGGAAAACGCGCCCGTTAACGAGACAATGAGCTGATTGAGAGCGAGTTTGAGTGTCGCTGCTTTGCCGACACTGCCCACTAAAAAGGGTTTCCCTAAAGCCGATAAAACCGAATGCCACTGGTCAAACTGTTCTTGCGTTCCGCCCACCATTACCTGTAACGTTCCTGACTCAGCTTGAGGAACACTCCCTAGAACCGGGGCTTCGAGATAATCTCCGCCATAACGACTAATCTCAGAGTGCAGTTGTTGACTTTCTTTCGGTGCAATTGTCCCCATTTGGATTAAGGTCTTCCCGGATAGGTGCTGGGTTGTCTCGCTGGTCAGTACGACTTCTTTAATTGCAGTAGCATCCGTCAACATTAAAATAATACAATGGCAGTTAGCGACTAAACTTGCAGGTGACTCGGCAATGGCAATTCCTTTCTCTTTGAGGGGTGCTAGCTTTTCCGGCGTGCGATTGTACGCCATGACCGAATAGTCTGCCGCCAGAAGGGTTGGCGCCATCGCTTGTCCCATCAACCCTGTCCCTAGTAAACCAATTTTCATAAAACGTTACCTCAACCGTCCCAATTGCAACAAATATTTGCCTAAGCAGGATATCAGAGAGAAAGTCTGTCAAGATCATCCCAAAAGCAGAAACTGTAATTCGATTGCCAAAATTTAAATTATGACCACAGACACCCTTCTCTTTAGTAATGCCCCAGAAATTTCCGCCGATGATTATTGTGTGTTTGGGGTTGCCACTTGCTTTATTCGAGAAGAAGGAGAAACCAAGCAAGTGAATGTGATTGAACCGGTTCCTTCTTCGAGTTTAGAGTCGGTTTTAGGTGGGGCGGAAACATCGTATCAGATGGTGGCTGCCAAACCCGTGAAAGAGGTGTTTGACGGAGAACATCTGATTAAGCCTGACGACTTCCCCCAAGATGCTGACTTTGGAACCGATTTTACAGAACGGGTGATTGCAGCCGTACGAACCTATAAATATCATGAGCATCTCCAATCCTCTTTTCCGTTAGGAACCCTCAAAAGCGATCTCAACCATTCCACGAGACGAAAGCGCGTTCTCAATGCAGAACGGATGGTGCGCACTGAGGACAATGTGAAACAACACTCTCATACCCACACGGTGCTTTAGCTAGTTTATGTTGGAGTTGAAAGGGGAATTCGCTGCGTTATTGGCTGCTTTTTTATGGGCCAGTGCGTCGGTGGTTTATAGCCGTCTTGGACAGCAGATTTCTCCTTTATTGCTGAATTTTTTAAAGGGCGCGATCGCGCTGTTGCTTCTTGCCTTCACCGCGATCGCGACCCAAAATATCTTTCCTACCCTTCCCCTCACTCCGGTGCTTTTCTTAATCACCAGTGGTATCATTGGCATTGGGTTTGGCGATACCGTCTTTTTTTCCAGTTTGAAGTATCTTGGCGCCAGGCGGGCCTTACTCTTTGAAACCCTTGCCCCTCCTCTGGCTGCCATTATTGCCCTCATTTTTCTGCAAGAAACCCTTTCTCTCTATGCTTGGCTTGGAATTGTCTTAACCTTACTTGGCGTGGCGACAGTCATTAGTGAACGCACCAGTAACCAAGACCTTTCCGTAGCAAATTTCAAAATTGGCATTGGGTTTGGCTTAGGGGGCGCGATCGCGCAAGCAATTGGGGCAGTTCTCTCGCGGACTGCCTTAACTGATTTTGATCTCAATCCCCTCTGGAGTACACTAATTCGCCTCAGTGCAGGAACCCTTGCGCTCATCCCTTTACTGCTTTCCCGACGCCAGCATCTCAAACTCCCTTCTTTGCAATGGTCATGGCGTTTAGTAGGGATTATTTTTATCACCGCTTTTGCCAGCACTTACTTAGGAATTTGGCTACAGCAAATTTCCCTCAAATTTGCCGCCACTGGCATTGCTCAAACCTTAAGTTCAACCAGTCCCCTTTTTATCCTTCCTATTGCTGCTTTTCTCAAAGAAACGATTAGTGTACGCGCGATTTTAGGAGTGTTGATTGCACTTTCAGGAATTGGACTCTTGTTTTTACCGGGATCGTAATCCAACAACTGGATTGCCCTAAAAACAACTCTTGACCGAGTAAGAGCTTCAGCCCTTTTCATGGGGGAAACTTATCTGAAGTTCCGTTAAAAGTAATCCAAAGAATTCCCCCCAAGAAGGATTTAGGGGGTCAAACATTGGGTAACAGTTTTCCGAAATATTCTCTTTGTGACGTGCTCCAGACAGCGATACAAGTATACGCTGCTGGCTTCTCCACCTTCACTCAGGGAGAATTTTAGTTAGCGTCTAATGATGGTGATGGTGATGATGTCCATTATGATCATGATCGTGAGAATGAGTGGCTTTTTCACTGGCTAGTTGGGGATTAACCACCACCGCCGTTTCTGACAGTAAGGCTTCAATTTGCTCATCAGCCCAGTTTGCTGCCATTTTTAAGAACTCAGGATGCTCGTTAACACAAGCCATTTGCACGAAATGAACATCTTTGTATTGACGCTTAACATCGTGAATAATGTGGTCCACATCTAAGATGGTTTCGTGGTTTTCCGTGGCAAAGCCAATGGGCATCATGACCACCGCTTTTGCCCCCAGTTCAATCAGGTTTTTTGCAGCTAAATCAGCGTTGGGCTGTGTCCATTCAATAAGGGGGGTGTCATGGTTTAACCAACCCACAGAGATCAAGGGGTATTGATTGATTAATTTTTGCCGTACACTTTCATACAGAGCCTCACTTTCCATAATGCCAGAGGTAAACCCTTTAGCTTTGTGAGGACAGCCATGATTCATTAAAACAATGCCAATTTCAGAGGGAAGATAAGCCTCAGAAAGTTCACTTTGGATTTTTTCTTCCACTAACCGCGCCATCAAGTCAATGTAGTCGGGTTGGTTATAGAAGGAGGGAATGTAACGCATTCCAGTGACCCATTGTTCTTCTCCAGCATTGAGTTCGCGCAGGGCTTCGTTGACTTGCTCTACTGCAATGCCACTGGTAAAAATAGAGTCAACTACGAGTAAGGGATAGATCAAGATTTTGTTATATCCCTGTTCTTTAATTTGCGCTAACACTTGGTTAGGGAGATAGGGCTTACAGAAGTTAAACGCCTTAAAAACAGAAACTTGTTCGCCCCAAGTTTTCTTTAACTCTTGTTCAATGCCTTCCCGCTGTGCTTCAAAAATTTTATTATGAGGGGAAATAAAATTGCCATGTTGATGACTCCATTCATGGAAATCAAAAATCGCCAGCAGTTTCGCAAGGGGGGGATACATCCAAGTGGGAACAGGAGCAAACTTTGCTGTGAGTAAGTTGAGGGCTTGTTCATTGTAATTGGCGAAGTCGTCATAACTTTCCACCTCACCATAGCCCATTAATAAGACGGCAACGCGATCGCTGCTGTTAATATTGGCTTGGCTCGTTTGTTCTGTTTTTTCTGGTACTGCAACCACGTTTCAATCCTCTTTGCTGTCTAGATGCTACCCTGAAATCTAAAGAAGCCTCTGGAGAGTCTAAACTCCAGATTTTTCTAAAATTCCTTGGGATATGCTGAAATTTCTTACTATCTCAATGTTATCCTAACATCCCCTACTGGGGCATACGTCGCAAGATAAAAATTCCTGATCCCCAAGCTAAAACCGCAGCCGTATTAAACACGCCAGTTAATCCGGTCATTTGCAAAATAGAGCTAAGGAGAACCGGCGATAAAAATTGTCCCAGGAAGCTGGTGCCGATCGCGATCGCCAAAATACTGGAGCGGACAGTTTTCGGCGCTAAATTCGATAAATCGCTGTAAAGATTCGGTAGCACGAGCCCAAACCCCACCCCAAATATCATCGCTGAGAGCAACAATAAGGGAAACTGTTTCAAGAGCGGAATACTGAAAAGGCTAATTCCCATTAAAGCAAAGCCCAGCGCGATCGCGCTCCGAAATGACCATCGCTGTGCCAGTTGTTTCGAGCCAAATGCGGAAATAAAGGTTGCTCCCAATGCCCGAGTTGCCAGTAAAATCCCATTAGAAACTGTCCCTAACCCCAGAGTTTCCTGGAGGTATAAGGGGGCATAAATCACCACCGCATACATGATGGCTGCGGTTAAAGCGACAAATAAAAGTAATTCTATGACTGCCGGAGTTAGTAAGACCTTTTTTAATTCTGCGGACAAACCACTCCTTTTTTCCGGCTGATGATCCCTCAATTGAGTCTCTGGAAAGGCCCAATAAACGATTAAAGCAAGCGGAAACGCGATCGCGTATAGTCCAAAGGCATAGCGCCAATGAATAGACCCTAAGCCCCCACCAACCAAAGGGAAAATAATTCCTCCCACCGTTAAAACGGCTGTCGCATAAGCAATCACTTGGGTCCGAGTTTCTTGATCATATAACTTTCCTAACAGGCCAAGACTACCGGCAGCAATGCCACCGGTCGTTGCGCCCAATAAAGCACGACTTGCAAGTAATAACCAAAAGTTACTGGCAAAAACGGGTATAATGCCAAAAATACCGTATAACCCTAAAGCCGGAACCAGCACCCGAATCGGAGAAACCTTATCTGCAACAAACCCCAACACCGGACTAAATAACGCGATTGTTAACGCATGAACACTCACCAGATGAGTGCCTAAAGCGCGATCAAATTCCAAATTGGTAATCACCTGTGGCAAAACCGGCGTTACCACTCCCCCTGTCATTGTAATTAAGGCTCCAATCGCTAAAATTAGAAACATTCGATTTGGATCACGCTGAAATAACTGAAATTGACACTTCATCATTGATTATTGGTTGGGCTTGCAAGCCTTTATTAATTAGAAAATATTTTGTGATCTAGACAACAGGTTATTTTTAAGCCTTGTTTGATAGTAACCATAAGTGTTCAATGATCACCGCTCAATTCTCTGATATCCTTGAAACAAAACGGTTGCGGGTGTGAAGACGTGGTACAAACCAAGTTATGGCGAGACGTAATCGCCGGTTCTGGGAAAGGATTATTAGTGGCTTTGATCATGACAATCATTGCTGCTAGTGTAACTTTAGATTATCGGATTAACTTAGGGGCTGGCATCACACTGCCTTTGCTGGTCTCTATTTTGGGTAGTGCTGGCGTTGGCACTGCAATCATCCCGATTTTAAAGCGCTTAAAAGCAGGACAATTTATTCGTGAGGATGGGCCCCAAACCCATCTCAAAAAGGCAGGAACCCCGACCATGGGCGGTGCCTTTTTTATTCCGATCGCGCTGTTGATTGCGGTTTTCTGGTCAGGTTTTCAGCCAGAGGTGATCGCTGTTTCATTGGTGACGCTGAGTTATGCCCTAATTGGCTTAGTGGATGATTGGCAAATTTTAGTGAAAAAGTCGAATAAAGGGATCTCCCCCCGCGCAAAATTAGGGTTACAAATTCTCGCTGCGATCGCGTTTTGTCTCTGGTTAGGAATCACTTCGCCCCCTGAAGTGACAACGGTTCCCTTGCCTTTTGGTATTCTCCTGCCCCTGGGTTTTCTCTTTTGGCCCTTAGCGGTGTTTGTCTTCGCTGCGGAAAGTAATGCGACGAACTTAACCGATGGTGTGGATGGTCTAGCGGGCGGCACTTGCGCGATCGCGTTTTTGGGCTTGGGTAGCATTTTACTCATTTCCGATCCGCCACTGGCGCTATTTTGTGCTTGTATGAGTGGGGCGTGTGTCGGTTTTGTCTTTCACAACCGCAATCCGGCAAAAGTGTTTATGGGGGATACGGGCTCTCTTGCCCTGGGTGCAGGGTTAGCTGCAGTTGGCATCAGCACGCAGCAATTATTTCCCTTACTCATTATCAGTGGAATTTTCTTTGCCGAATCGCTCTCTGTCATCGCCCAAGTCGGATATTATAAAGCGACTAAAGACGAAAAGGGGGTAGGCAAACGTTTATTTAAAATGGCACCTTTGCATCATCATTTTGAACTCAGTGGTTGGTCAGAAATCCAAGTTGTTGGTGTTTTTTACGCGATCGCGCTACTTTTAGTTATCCTTACTTTTTTCTCTGTTTAAGTCACTGTTTTAGCAATCAATCAAATCGTAAAAGTACAAAAATGTTCCTGAGTCAGTCGAAGAACACAGAAAATTGAACAATAAAAATATCATTGAATTATCATGAGAAATCAGGATCAATAAGGCTGTCTTCTTTTAAGATATCTTCTAACCTTGTCCAAGGAATGTTGACTTCATAAGTCCCTGCGGCATAGGGGCCAATTTCATAAGTATTATAAAATAAGTATAATCCTTCTTGAGTAATTGCAAAATTTTGCGGTAATACGAGTTGATTTTCAAATAATCCTGCTGCACTTAAATCTTGAGTAGGGGTCAAATTATAAGCTTCTCTAAATTGTCGTTCTGCACGATTTAGAAGTAATTCTTTATTGGTAATAAAATCTTCGATTTGGATGAGTTGTCCAGTCTTTTTATCGAAATTAAGATAAGTCTGACGGGAATTGGGATGAGCCCCACCCAAATAAGAATACTCGGATATGCTCATTGTAATTGTCCTTGGAGTTGCGCTTGCTTGTTTTCCGTTAATTTCAATCATCCAATGATTCGCTAGGACAGAATTAGGTTCAATTTGTTGGTTAAAATCCAAAAACAGTTCTTGCACAATCGTCTCTAAATCTGGCAGTTTAGGGTTAGGATTTTCAGAAAATCGATAATCACCGAGTAAATTGATCACCTGTTGTTTAATCACTTGATTAATATGGGTCGTAATAGCATTATTATTACCTTTGAATTGCGGATAATGAACAATCACTTCAAAGCAAGGTTGACCTTCCTTGTCACAATTTCCAGTCTGCCATTCTTGGTTAATTGGTTTGACCATCCAAGCTTCTCCTTTAGCGGTACTCAGTGAAGTGGGAGTCGATAAATGAGGAGATTGATTGGTGTTTGCTTCTCCACAAGCAACCACAAGAAAAATGCAGAGTAAACTGAGACTGGTTTGGATTTTCATAATTTGTGCACAGCAAAATTAACTAAAAATCAAGAGCCAAACGATAAGCTTTCATTAGGATTATGATTAGCTTTTACTTTATATGGCAGAAAGACGAGATTTACAATAGGACTTTGTTGATTCAGATAATGCTCCCAAAGTATTAAGATATAAGAACAATTGCCCAATCATTGTTGGTGAATGATGGACGAACTGTGTCTAAAAGAATTAATCCACAAAACCAATCTGGAATTACGCCCACAACTGCAGATCAAAAGCGTTGATCCTCATAATCCAGTTGTGATTTATCATCTCCCCGAACCTTGGGAAAAAGTGGGAACCGGAAACTACGCAGCCGTTTTCTCTCATCCCGCTTATCCAGAGGTCGTCGTAAAAATTTACGCACCGGATCGCCCAGGATTTGAGGAGGAAAGAGAAGTTTATCAGCGTTTAGGAAAGCATCCCGCTTATTCACAATGCTTTTACGCAGAAGATAATTGCTTAATCCTGAAACGACTGCAAGGCGTGACCCTTTACGATAGCGTCAATCGGGGATTAAAGATTCCGAAGCAAGTGATCGAAGATATTGATGCTGCCCTAGACTACGCCCGAAAACGAGGATTATTTCCCCATGATGTTCACGGTAAAAATGTCATGATGTGGAATGGCAAAGGGTATGTTGTCGATGTCTCGGATTTTCTAAAACTGGAATCTTGTTCAGCGTGGAATAATTTGAAAACCGCTTACTATTGGCTCTATCGTCCTATTCTTGCTCCCCTAAATTTACGTATTCCTTATTTGTTACTCGATGGGGTGCGCAGTAGTTATCGCGCTTCTCGCAGTTTATTGGATGTTCGACGCAATCGCCAAGCTTAATTCTAATCCCTAGAACAATGCCCAATTGGAATCAAATATCTCAGGATATTTTATCCTTGTTCTTGCATCCTAATTGTCCCTTGTGTAACCGGAGTGCAGAAACGGTACTCTGCCAGAATTGTCAGCGTCAACTCGAGCAGTGTCAATTATCTCCCCCGCAATTTGAAGGAAAGGGAGGGATTGCAGTGGTGGCTTGGGGAGAATATGGGGGATTACTCAAACGCGCGATCGCTGCTTTCAAGTACGAAAACTATCCTCAACTGGCTCGCCCTCTCGGCTCATACCTTGGCAAAACTTGGTTAACTGTTTCTGCGCCTGCTTCTACTTTTCTTAAGCCCATTGTTGTTCCAATTCCACTGCATCCAGAAAAACAAAAGCAACGGGGGTATAACCAAGCTGAGTTAATTGCGCGTTCCTTTTGTGCAGTGACTGGTTTACCCTTAAAACCACAAGGCTTAAAACGGATTAAAAATACAAAGGCTCTGTTTGGTCTGACACCAGAAGAACGAGAACAAACCGTAGCGCAAGCTTTCATCATTGGGAAAGGGCTGAAATCAGGTCAAACTGTCCTCATCTTAGATGATATCTATACAACAGGTACTACTGGGCACATCGCTCAAATGACCCTCCAGCAAGCAGGCATTAATGTTATTGGTGTTGCAGCGATCGCTGCGTCACAACGATAAAAATGAGTTTAATGCCAAAACAGGAATAGAGAGCTATTCAAACATTTTAATGAGGTACAATCAAGAGCGAGTCTTGGTTTCCCAGTATAGATGCAAGAACATCACGATTACTATAGAATTCTCAACCTCTCAGAAAATGCGACTTTGGAAGACATCAAAAGTGCCTTCCGGCGTCTGGCTCGTGATTGTCATCCCGATTTACATCCCAATGATCAAAATGCAGCGGAACGTTTTCGTTTGCTGCGAGAAGCCTACGAAGTATTGAGTGATTCGGCGCGGCGGAGTCGTTATGATCGTCGTCGTGGTACTAATGGATCTGGAAATCAGCAACAAACTAGCCCGCAAGTCTATTATGTGCGAGGAGTGGAGAAGATTCTCGTTAGGGATTATCGCGCCGCAATTGTTGCCCTGTCTGAGGCGATCCGGCTCAATGGTCGCTTTGTTGAAGCTTATCAGAAACGCTGTGAAGCTTATATTGCAATTGGACAAGAACGGGCAGCTTTAGAAGATTGCCAACAGATTTTAAGATATCAACCGGACAACGCGATCGCGTACTACTACCGAGGAAGGGCACGTCAACGCCTTGGCTATGCTGATTCTGCAATCAAAGCCTATACTCACGCAATTCAATTAGATAAAAACTTTGCTCCCTCTTACTATTATCGCGGTGTTGCTAACCACGAACTACGCCATCGCAATCAAGCGATTGCTGACTGGCGAGAATATGCAGAACTTTGCAAACAACAAGGAAATCTACAAGGCTACCGTCTCGGAATGAATGCCTTGAGTCAGTACAACTGGTTTCCCATAAAAATGGGTAACCGAATTTTAGAGCACTTGTGGCGTTTAGGCACACAGATGTTCCCTCAAAAAAAGAACCCGCCTTCTTCTCAATCTTCAGTTCAACTGCAACAGAGTTTGGGTCATACGCTCAGATTCATGCAAGTGACGATTCAAACGAGCATAGTTACTTTACTACAAATTTTTAAAAATCCTGTGGGCGGAGTTTTATCAGCTTACGGCAGCTTGGAACCAAAAAGGGTTGCCCTCGTTTCTTGTGGGTTTATTCTCCTTAGTGAAGTGGGGTTTGTCGTTGGCTTGTTATCTCGCTTTCCAGAAAATGATGGGATGATGCTTCCAGCCTTAATCCTGGGGCTCATTCCTATGCTGAGTTTGTTTTTAATCAGCTGGATCACTTATTCCTTCAAGCCGTCTTCTCGCCATTGGACAGGAAATTTATTTCTGGCAAGTAGTGCAACTTTACCTTTAGCTGCTTTTTCGTTCTGCAGTCCCTTTTTTAGCCTGATTCCAACCCTAATTATCCTAATCCTTGCAATTTTTATGGTTTCCCATACGATTCTTTTGCTCTATGGCGGATGTTCCCAACTGCTTAATCTTTCGGAGTCCTCAGCAGCGCTAATTGTTCCTGTTATGGTGATTGTGACCACTTTTCTGACTTGGGTTAGTTTCTCAATTTTATTCTAAAACTCGTACAAGAGACTTGATTTTTAAAGTTAAGGTGTTATAGTAGAGGTTTAGAGTAAATTAGTGCTTCCGGCGATAAAAGTGAATAGTTAACGATCAACTCAAGATGAATTTAGGGAATGATGAGGTCAGGGAAACTATCCTCCTTTGAAGAACGTCAGAGGACATAGTTCATTATTAAAGTAAACTGGTAATTACTTCTCATAATCAAGCAGCAAGTGGAAGGAAAATTATACCGGGCAATCTGAATTTAGGACTGCTCAGTATTAGTCCCGAAACAAATTGCCAATAATCTGTCAAGAGCAGGATGCAATGTTTGATTAGTTGCAGCTAAGCTAAGGGTAGGAATGAATTCCCAACCCAGTGAAAGCAATCCAAGTTTCCGAAAACAACTGCTTATCAACGGAGTCACTGACAATTACAGATGCCCACTGCAAAATTAGACCAAAACAACGATAAGCCAATCTTCTCTGCTGATATGGTGCGAACCTATCTCCACGAGATTGGTCGTGTCCCATTGCTCACTCATGAACAAGAGATCATCTTGGGCAAGCAAGTGCAGAAGATGATGAAGCTGATCGAACAAAAAGAAGAATTAGAAGAAGAGCTGGGGCGAGAAGCGACCGAAGAAGAGTGGACGCAAAAAGTTGGCATTAGCCAAGCCGAGCTACAGAAAGCGATGCGAGAAGGCAATCGCGCCAAACGGAAGATGATTGAGGCGAACTTGCGTTTGGTCGTCGCCATCGCAAAGAAATACCAAAAGCGCAACATGGAATTCTTGGATTTAATTCAAGAAGGAACTTTAGGGCTAGAGCGGGGCGTTGAAAAATTTGACCCCACCCGCGGTTATAAGTTCTCCACCTATGCGTACTGGTGGATTCGCCAAGCGATTACCCGCGCGATCGCGCAACAAGCCCGTGCGATTCGCTTACCGATTCATATTACCGAAAAACTCAACAAAATCAAGAAAGTCCAACGGGAACTCGCCCAAAAGCTGGGGCGGAATGCAACTCCCACTGAAATTGCAGAAGAGTTAGGGTTAGAACCCTCGCAAATTCGTGAGTATCTGAGTATTGCTCGTCAGCCGATTTCTCTAGATGTACGAGTTGGCGACAATCAAGATACTGAGCTGTCAGAATTACTCGAAGATGACGAAAACTCTCCTGAAACTTATCTGACACAAGAGTCAATGCGCCAAGACATTGATTCCATGCTCTCGGAGTTGACACCTCAGCAACGAGAAGTCCTTTCCTTACGCTTTGGCTTAGAAGATGGCAATGAACTATCCTTAGCCAAAGTAGGGAAAAAATTAAACTTGAGCCGGGAACGAGTACGCCAACTTGAACATCAAGCACTTGCTAAACTGCGCAGGCGGCGAGCCGGTATTCAAGAATATATTGCTGCAAGTTAAAGTTAAAGTTTCGGCGTCAGTTGATAAGGCAATGATTCTTCATTTTAACAAGGGGGATTTACCCCTTGTTTTCTTTTTTTGCCCAACAAAAAGCCCCCTCAGCCTCTTACTAAGGGGTTGCTTTTCTGAGTTACCGCAACGCCGTTTTACCTCAGTTTATGACCTCCTGTAAACAGGTGGGTACCGACGTCTCGCTTTAAGTTTCCGGGTGCAAGCCCGGTTTACTGCCACGAGAGGGGTTGGTTCCCTGATAGGTCTTGCTTGTAGATCAAAAAACTATATTGGCAGTCACCAACGTTGCAGCAATAGTTTGAGATTGAGGGATTAATTTAATCCACTTTATGTCCGATCATAGCTTGTCATGGGGGGGAATTGACAAGAGAGAAATCGGCAAAGATGATCATTAATTATCCTCATCTTCTGAGTCGTCTTCATCATTAAACCCACTCACTTGTTTAAGATGAATATGTTTCCGTCCCAAGGTAATTTCAAATTCATCCCCAGGTTTTAAGCCCATTTTTTTAGTGTAAGCAGCCCCAATTAATAAGTTGCCATTGGATTGGACACTAATTTTATAACTGGCTGAACGCCCACCGCGTCCTCGCCCATTTCCATTACTATCTAACCGAATTCCCTCTGCATCCATTAGAGCATTAAGAAATTTCATCATATTGACTCGTTGGACACCGTTTTTTGTTTCGGTGTAGTAACCACAAGCCTTGGCTTTTTCTTCCCTACTGAGGTTACCCAAATCTTTAACTTTTTGGAGTAAAGCCTCACCAGTTAAGGGGTTTCCTTGTTTTTGTGCCATCAACTGGAACTCTTAATTTATTAATTTTCACACTTCTACTTTAGCTGTTTTTTATATCCAAGCGCAATTAAATTATTAACGCTTAGTGCAGCAGCTTCTAAAGACTATATTACATTTGTTTGAATAAATCAATCATCAGCATTTTCTGTGTGGAAATTTTTCAAATCTTGAGCTGAATGATCCCTAAATCTTCTCCGTAACATCGATAACAGTTTCTTGTTCAGGAAAAGACTGACGACAAAGGAGGGCTCATGAGTGAAGTGGAGATCGGGGAAGTCGGGATCAAGCTTTAAGAACAGCAAGATTGCTTCCTCTCCTAATGCCATCAATTAATGATATGGTAATAGTATTTACCTTAAGATCAGACACTGT
The DNA here is from genome assembly GCA_009909085.1 of Cyanobacteria bacterium GSL.Bin1. Classification (NCBI taxonomy): domain Bacteria; kingdom Bacillati; phylum Cyanobacteriota; species Cyanobacteria bacterium GSL.Bin1. The sequence continues at coordinate 89,571 of JAAANX010000128.1, forward strand.
TTCGGCTTAAGCTAAGGGCTTCAGTCGCGCTCATTGTTATTAACTTGACAAAAATGAAATTGACGACTCGTGGACACTATAGCGTTAAAGCATTACTAGATTTAAGTTTACAATCGCGTCTGAGTCCGACATCGGTAAAAAAGATCGCGCAACGCCAAGGATTACCCCCAGCTTATTTAGAAAAATTATTGATTGCCTTACGCCAAGCGGGTTTAGTCAAGTCGGTACGCGGCGCACAAGGAGGCTATCAACTCGCCCGAGAGCCCCAAGAGATTTTTTTAGGACAAATTTTAGAAGCGGTTGGCGAGACAATTGATCCTTTACCTCGCCATACTCCTGATGCTGAACAGACTGAAGATTGGGTTACTTATAGTCTCTGGCGACAACTCTATCAAAAGTTAAAAGAAGCGTTATATAGTATCAGTCTCGCTGACTTATATTATGATGCTCGGAGTTGGCAAGCAGCACAAGGAGAAGAAACAAATTTTGTAGTTTAAACATGATCGATTCCGGTGTAACCCCATTACTAATTGCTGCATTTCTCGATTACCTAATCGGTGATCCCCAAATGATTCCGCATCCTGTTCAAATAATGGGCAGTATCATTTCCTTCATGACCAAAATTGTTATCAATTTCACTAAGAATTCGACTTGCCGTCGTCTGGCTGGAGTTGTTCTTGGAATGGGTTTAATTTTGGGGAGTGGGGGGGTGGTTTGGCTAGTAATTGCACTTAGCAAACAGGTTTCTCTTCTGCTTAGTTTCAGCTTACAAGTGGTTTTGCTTGCTAGTTGTTTTGCGGGTTGCAGTTTACGTCAAGCAGCGATCGCGGTACTAAGGCCTTTAAAGAATAATGACATTGCCACTGCTCGTACTCAACTCAGTTATTATGTGGGGCGAGATACGGAAGATTTATCCTCAACAGAAATTGCACGCGCTGTATTAGAAACCGTTGCCGAAAATACAACTGATGGTGTCACTGCACCCCTATTTTATGCAATTGTTGGGTTATTCATTCCTGGGGTTGGCAGTGTTCCCTTAGCAATCGCGTATAAAGCAGCCAGTACCCTGGATTCAATGGTAGGTTATCAAAGAGAACCATTCACCGATATTGGGTGGTTTAGTGCCAAATTTGAAGATCTTCTAACCTGGCTTCCCTGTCGCCTAACTGTTGTGAGTATCGGATTAATCGGTCGTCAACCCCTAAGAGTCTGGCAAATTTGTCTGCGAGATGCCACACAAGATCCGAGTCCCAATGCTGGCTGGAGTGAGTGTGCTTATGCAGTTGTCTTAGGGGTACAGTTAGGAGGAAAGAATACGTATCAGGGCATCATTAAAGAAAAGCCCTTATTAGGCAATTCGGATCAGCCAATTACAGAAGCAAAAATTAAGCAAGCCTTAAGTTTAACTCGAATCTGTTTTCTGAGTTGGTTATTCTTGGGTGCGGGTTTAAGTTGGGGACTAACGCTAAAAGGATAATTTTTGCTCTTAAAGCCAGGCGTTAGATCGTTGCGCGTTCCCTAGCGCCGTGCGAGGTCGCTCCTCTTTCTGAGAAGCCAATCAAGGTTACCGATCACGGAGAACCCAAAAATTCAGGGGAGAACGGCAAAATTTTCAGTGAGCCAGACGTGAATTACCCACAACCAATCACTTCGTGATGTGGTTGGGGCTTCTCAGCAGCACCAGCTTGCGCTTCGGTTCGTGACTGAGCTTTATTAATGACGGAAATCCCTGCCGCCAAATTCTTTATATTTACTGCCGCGTTCTGATCCCGATCCATTGATAACCCACAATGAGGACAATTATGGATTCTTTCTGATAGCTTCTTCGGGACTTTCTTGCCACAGCCTGAACAATTCTGTGATGTATTTTTGGGGTTGACTTCTATTGTTAACTGCCCAGCATTTTCGGCTTTGACGGTTAACCTACTTAGAAATGTTCCCCAACCAGCATCATAGATCGATTTGCTGAGTCTGGTTTTAGCAAGTCCCTTAATGTTGAGTTTTTCACGGGCAATAACATCTCCCTTGCTGAGGATTAACTTAATGGTATTAAAGTGAAAATCTTTTCTCTGTCTAGCCACCTTCTGATGGTGTTTTCCAAGTTGTTTGACTGCCTTCAAATAACGGTTACTTCCTTTCTGACGACGAGAAACCTTCTGTTGTAGCTTCTTAAGTCTTTCTTGTCCTTTTCGATAAAACTGTGGAATTTCTACTTTTTCGCCTTCAGAAGTTACCAAAAAGTCTTTCAATCCCAGATCAATACCTAGCGTATTTTCTGAGGTGGGAGTTATATCTATAGTTGATTCTGGTACGTTTGCATCTTCTAGAGAAAGCGTCAAATAATAGCCATCAGCTTTTCTAGTGATCTGAGCCGTTTTAATTCGGAAACCATCAGGAATTGGACGATGTTCAATCAACCGAATTTTTCCGAACTTAGGTAAATTGATGTGATAATCTTGGACACAATCAGCTTTGACCTGTGGAAAGAGAATTGTTCGATAACGTCCTTTCCCCTTAAATCTTGGCTTGCCTGATTTCTTCCCATTCTTATCCCCTCTAAGCCAACGTTGAAAAGCCAAATCAACTCTTTTAACGCAATCTTGTAAGACTTGTGACTGGACTTCCTTATACCAAGGACGGTCTTTTTTGAGTTGGGTTAAACTTTGCTTTTGTGAGAAATAAGTAGGACGGTCAGATAACTCTGGGAGGTGACAGATTAAAGGACAAGAATTGACAGCCGTTCTATGAGTTTCCCACCAATCAAAGCGTTGACCTAACAAGTAGTTGTATTGACAGCGCAACATTTCTAGCCATTTTTCTATCTTGGCTATTTGTTCCTTGTCAGGTTTTAATCGATATTGATAGGAAACTCGCACTGCTTTAATTGGTGAATCCATTCTCCCTTTATTATAATCTATAAAAGTCATTTTGACGGCAATAATGAAAAAGATAACGATTAGATGTACTGAGGAAGAACATCAACAACTTCTCTCTTTTTGTAAACACAAGCAAAGAAGCCAAAATGAAGTAATCAGAGAGCAAATCAGGAAGTTATCAATCTCAGGGGTATTGAACCCCCTCGATTGATGGCGATTCATCTAGCGACCAAATCAAAGATTTTGGTCGTAGGATTCTCGCCTATATTGCTAAATTAGGTCGTTCCTGAATAAGACATTCAATTTGATGGCATACTTCAAATATTCCTTTTTCTTTTAACTGCTCCAAAGCAATGGCTTGGTCAGCGAACCTTCTAACTAATCAAATCGAGATTCATCAATTCGGTAACCGGCGATGAAATTCAGCGACCTGGTTAATTTTCTCTGCCTGGTGATTGCCCTGACGATCCTCTGGCAGTTTCGGGATTTTGTCCTGCTGGTGTTTACCGCCGTCGTCTTTGCCATTGCCCTGAACGGTTTGGTGAGGAAACTAATCAGAACCTTTGGGGTGGGCCGGGGGGGGTCGGTCTTGATTGCCTTGGGCTTAATGTTGGTTATCATCACGGTGTTGCTCCTCCTGATGGGACCCCTCGTCGCTAGCCAATCCCAACAAATTATTGAACGGATTCAGCAAATGCCAGCGGAATTGGAAAACTGGTATCCCCGGCTCAATGAGTTAATTGCCGATCCGCCCCCCTGGCTTCGGAAATGGGTTCCGCAACTGGACTTCCAACTGCCCAACCTTGGCGACCGGATTGATCTTGGCGATCTCATTGAGGAGGCAAAGCGGATCGTTCAGGGCTTTTACAATTTCTTTTCCGATTCCCTGGAAATTCTCCTCAAACTCTTGCTGGTGATTGTCCTGATGCTAATGATGCTCGCCGACCCGCTGGCCTATCGGCGCTTGCTGGTGAGGTTGTTTCCCTCGGCTTACCGGCAGCGAGCCGATGAGATTTTCTCAAAGTGCGAAGTGACTTTGCTCGACTGGCTGGGTGCCGTTTTCTTAAAGTCCTTGTTTGTTGCCATCTTAAGTTTTTTAGGTCTTTTCGTGATCGGAGTTGACTATGCCTTGACCCATGCTGTGATCGCCGGTCTGTTTAACTTTATTCCCAATATCGGGCCACTGGCAAGTACCGTGTTCCCGCTGTCAGTGGCGTTGCTGAATTCCTGGTTCCAATCCCTTGCCGTGATTGTTCTCTATGTTGTGATTCAGAACATAGAGACGTATTTGTTTAGTCCACTCATTCTCCAACGGCAAGTGTCGCTGTTGCCAGCAGCCACGCTGATTGCTCAACTCTTTTTCACGTTCTTTCTGGGGCCACTCGGGCTCCTGCTGGCAATTCCTTTAGCGCTGATCGCCAAAATCTGGATTGAAGAAGCTTGGATCAAAGATGTTCTCGAAGCGGCAGACAAAGCCTCAGAATCCGAGGGAGCGGGTCAGTAACGGATGGTAAGCAGTTAAGCGGAACTTCGGACAAGGGAAAAGTAAAACGGAAATGTTACCTTTTCTCCTATAATGACCCCTGTGATGAAACGGATGGAATCCTAATTGATGGCTAAGTATTTGTTTTTATTTGGCATTATTATTGTCATTGTTGGTCTGACGGCGGGTTATGTGGCGAATGAGTGGTTACCAATTCCGTTGGGATTAATGGTAGCCGGTGGCGTCATTGCAATTATTAGTTTAGTTTTCCTAACCCGACACTTCTGGCAACGACGTTCAACGCAAGCGAATTTAAATGCTGTAATTGCCCTGATCGCGCTGTTTGTAATTGTTGGCTTGTTGAACTTTTTAAGCGTCCGCTATGAAAAAACCGTTGATTTGACGGAAAATAATCTTTATACCATTGCCCCCCAATCCAAGCAATTAGTGTCAAACTTAGAACAACCGTTAACGGTTTGGGTTTTTAAGAATCTGCCGTCTCAGGAAACCGAACGGTTATTAAACAATTATCAACAACAAAGCGAGAACTTTCAGGTGGAATTTGTTGATCCCCAGACCAATATTGCGAAAGTGGAAGAATTTGGTGTGGAATCTTATGGAGAAGTTTATGTTGAATATGAAGACAAAACGCAGTTTGTTCAACAAGTGAGTGAAGTTGAACCCATTTCAGAAGTTAAATTAACCAGCGCCATTCAAAATATTCAGCGCGATCGCGTTTCGTTTGTTTATGTTTTGCAAGGACATGGCGAACCCCCATTAGATGCGGTACAAGGAGGCTTATCACAAGCGGTTGCAAGCTTGGAACAACAAGGGTATAAAGTCGAACCGTTTAATTTTGCCGAAGAAACCAATCTGCCCAACTTAGCTAATAGTGTATTGCTGATTGCCTCTCCACAGCGAGAATTATTCGGCGCAGAAGTGGATGCCATTGCCCTTTATTTAGCGGAAGGGGGTAGCCTCTTACTCCTGCTTGATCCCGATAGTAACAGTGGCTTAGACCCGATTTTAGATACTTGGGGCATTCAACTCGATGATCGGGTCATTGTCGATGCCTCTGGACAAGGGCAAGTGCTGGGGTTTAATGTGGCAACTGCTCTTGTCACGCGTTACGGGGATCATCCGATTACTAATCCCTTTGGCAATGGGATTTCCGTTTATCCTCTAGCTCGTCCGGTTGATGCAGTAGAAAAAGAAGGAATTGCTGCCACGGCTTTAGCGTATACCAGTGAAGAGAGTTGGGCAGAAAGTGATACCACCCAGGAAGAATTAGCATATAACCCAGAACGCGATCGCGCTGGACCCTTAGTGATCAGTTTTGCTTTGGATCGCGTGGAAGCCTCGTCCTCCGAAATGCAAACCGAGGAAGAAACAGAAGTATCTCCAGATCTGCCTGATCAGGAAATGCCTGAGGCTGAACCACAAACGGAAGAAATGCCTGCTAATGCTGAAGGAGAAGCCACCAATCCTATTGAGGAAACCCCAGAAGACACAGCAAGTGAAGAAATCGCTTCTCCGCAACCGAGTCCAGATTCAAGAGTGGTTGTGTTTGGCGATTCTGATTTTGCAAGGAATGGTTTGTTTATGCAGCAACTGAATGGAGATATGTTTTTAAATTCTGTTGACTGGCTAGCGAATCGGGATACCGCCGCTTTAGCCTTGCGTCCGAAAGAAGAAACAAACCGACGGATTAATCTTAGTCCGCAGCAAGCCGCAATTTTAAGTCGAATCGCAATTGGGATTGTTCCCCTGTTTGGTTTAATTCTAGCAATTATTAGTTGGTTGAGACGGCGTTAACAATGCAGAAAACAACTCTTGTTTTAATACTCATTGCCCTAGGATTAGGGGGATATGTTTATTTTTTTGAAATACGCTTTCCCTCTCAAGAAGAAATAGAAACAGCGTCTCAGCAAAGTTTATTTTCTTTTGCTGAAGCAGACGTACAACGGTTGGAAATCGAAAAGAACAGTGGAGAAACCTTAGAATTCCTAAGGTTAGAAGACACCGCCAATTCTTGGCAAATGAAACAACCGGAAGATTCACCGGCAGAAGAAGGAACGATTGTCTTTTTATTAGATCTCTTAGTTAAAGAAAGCAGTAGTGAGACCTTCACAGTAGAAGCAGATCAATTAGAAACTTACGGCTTAAACAATCCCTTAGCAACTATTAATATTGAGTTGCAAGATAATACAAACCATCAAGTGGTTTTAGGCAACCCGACGTTTGATGAAGAACAGATTTATGCACAAATCAATCCAGAAGACAGTGCAACCCAAGCAATCTCTATTCTTCCCATCGACTTTCAATATGCTGTCGAACGTTCCTTATCCGAATGGAAAGCATCTCCTCCAGCAGACAAACCAGAGACGCCCGATCCTGATTTACCCTCTGAAGAAGAGGAATAAATAACCGCCAAAATAGCAGAGGAGGACTAAAAAACTTTCAAATCCGATATTGGCAATGCCATATTTTTCTCGACGTAGCAGTCCCAACAGAAGAATACTAGTAATAAGGAGGGTTAGCGCGATCGCGAAAATTTCACTGCTGGTAATGGCTTGATAAATCGATCCTTGATCATAGGCAAAATCAGAAATCGCTAAGAACAAAACATCAAAACTATTGCCTCCCATCACCCCTCCGACTGCTAAAGTTAATGCGCCCTCTCTCACCGCAGCAACCGTTGTTACTAGTTCTGGCAGTGAGGTGACAACAGCAGTAAAAATGCCTCCCATGACGGACTCAGATAGCCCAGTTTCCTCGGCAATCACCAATCCACTCTTAGCAATTAAATATCCCGCTTCTCCTAGCAATCCGGCTAAGATAATAAATTGACCCCACAGCCGGAATAGCGAGTCATGGGCGGTTATCTCCGCTGGTTCATCGAAACGGGTTTGTTCGGTTTTGCGCGGTCGCCACATCGGTCTGGTGCGGACTTCTGAAGTGAGGAACAGTCCGAAAAGATAACTGAGAATCAACACACCAGATACGGGATGAATCCAACCCCAAAGGCTAATTTCTGGTGTTGCGATCGCGAGTAAAGGGAGGGAAAGGAGGGTAATTAGTAACGTTCCTTGGATTAAGTTAGCCACGGATGCTGCAGCGTGTTCCAGATTAGCCCGGCGATAAAAGATATCCGCGATCGCGAGAAAGGCGGTTTGCGCAGCAATCCCCCCAATCGCATTACTAATCGCTAAACTCGGATGATTGTTGGTTGCAGCGGTCACGGAGGTAACAATTCCCGACAGAGATGTGCTTCCCCCCAAAAAAACCGCACCAATCATCGCTTCTCCCATCCCGGTTTTGTCGGCGAGGCGATCAGAAAGTTTGGTCATGCGCGTCCCTAGCAGCGCGATCGCGCCAGCGCAAAAGATAAAAATTAAGAGACTTGTGGTTACAGACAAACTCAGCACCCACTACGATTGGAACTTTTCTTAAAATAGCAAGGAGAACACAGCAATCATAGCAATCTGGATCATGTTTAACCGTCAACGCATCGAACCGAAACCCGGACAAGAATCAGTGTGGGATTATCCCCGTCCACCCCGTCTTGAACAATCTACAAAACACATCCAAGTTGTATTTAACGGTGAAGTGGTTGCAGATACCAAAAAGCCCTTGCGAATGTTAGAAACGAGTCATCCGCCGGTTTATTATATTCCCGCTGCAGATGTCAAACCGGAGTATCTCACCCCAACCAATCATCAAACGTTTTGTGAATGGAAAGGGAAAGCCCGTTATTACACGTTGCAAGTGGGTGATCAAGAAGCAGTAAATGCGGTTTGGGATTATCCCAATCCCAGTTCTCGTTATCCTGAGATCGTAGACCACTTCGCTTTTTATCCCGCAAAAATGGAAGCGTGTTATGTCGATGGCGAGAAAGTCCAAGCGCAAGCCGGAGATTTTTATGGCGGTTGGGTGACCAGTGATATTGTGGGTCCGTTTAAAGGTGCCCCCGGAACGTGGGGCTGGTAAATCAGTGATTAGTGATTAGTTACCAAGAGAAGCAAGACAAGGAGGATTAGGAAGACAAGGGAGAGGAGGAGGGCTTATAACCAAGAAACTAATGACTAATGACTAATGACTAATGACTAATGACTAGTCTATCTCCTCACGATAATTGCACCGTTTTGTCCGCCAAAACCGAAACTTAAAATAAGAGCCGCGTTAATCTCACTTGGCATCGCGTGTTTAACTAAGTTTAAATCAAATTCAGACTCTCTTAATCCTACACAGGGGGGTAGAGTCTGGGTTTGCAACGCCATTAAGGTAAAAGCCAGCGCGATCGCGCCCGAAGCCCCTAAGGTATGACCTGTTGCCCCTTTCGTAGAACTCACTGCAACGTCACGGGGAAACAAAGATTGAATCAACTGGGCTTCTCGGGCATCATTGAGTTGCGTACTGGTTCCATGGGCGTGGATGTAATTAATTTCACTTGCAGTAATCCCACTCATTTCTAAACTCTTTTTTACCGCGAGACTCGCGCAGCGATAATTGGGATCAGGCGCACTGACATGATAAGCATCGCAGGTTAACCCAAAGCCTGCGATTTCCCCATAGATATGAGCGTTTCTGCTTTGCGCCGAGGCAAGAGATTCTAACATAAAAACGGCTCCCCCTTCTCCGAGAACCAGCCCTTCGCGCTTTGTATCGAAGGGATAACAACCGGTTTTGGCTAAAGCCCCCATTTGGGCAAAACCAGCCAAAGTAAGAGGCGTAACGGGGGTTTCAACCGCACCTGCCATCACTTGTTCACACTGTCCAGTTTGGATTAATTCATAGCCTTGCGCGATCGCGCAAATTCCTGTGCTACACGCTGCCATTGGCGATAGAACCATACTGTTACTCCCCACCATTTGCGCTGTCGCGATCGCACTTTGGTGAGGCAAGATCTCCAGCCAGTTAACCAATTCTCCTTTTTGTTTGGCAATTTTTTCGATGTCTCCCTGGCAACCCCGACTGGAACCCACAACGATCCCACAATCGGGTAAAGGAGGTTTTAAAGTTGCATCCGCTAGCGCAGCGTTAACGATTGATGGGGTCAAAACTGCCAGAGATAACGGTTGGTCTTGAATCAAGGACAAAGGATAAGGGGGTAGTTCTGGAAACGGCTGCTGTAAAACAATGCTGGAATTGCGAGCGAGTAATTGGTGCCAACTTTGACTAACATTGCCCAATCCTGTCCAACAACCGATTCCAGTAATAACGATTGTTTGTTCTTTGTCCTTTATCATTAGTCCTTTGTCCTTTGACAATACTCATGATTACATTCGTGATTAGTGACAGATACTCAATGAAAGGTCTCTAGGTAACTAAATAACGAATGACCACTGACCAATGAACAGATTAATTTCTAATTAAATTATCCAGTCCAGATACAACTTTTGCAGATTCGATACGGTCTCCTTGCTGAATCGTATCGACAACATCCATCCCACTGTCAACTTCGCCAAATACAGCATAGTCACCATCTAAGAATGGTAGTTCTGCGAGGGTAATAAAGAATTGGGAAGAAGCGGAATTGGGCATCTGCGATCGCGCCATCGATAAGACGCCGCGCTCATGTTTCAAAGCTGGGTTTTTTTCAAAACCAGCTTGCTGTAAAGTTTTACCATAAACCGGCTCCTCTGCCTCTTCCGGCAAAATTTCCAAAGGAATCGAGCGTCGTTGACCGGTTTCCGGATTCACAAAGCCGCCGGTGCCATTGCCTTTGGGATCACCACCCTGGACAACAAAGGGCTGCGGTTCCTTGACCACCCGATGAAAGGTTAAACCATCATAAAATTTTCGTTGGACCAAATCCACAAAATTACCAGCCGTTACAGGAGCTTTATCCCCCTTAATGATCAGGGTAATGGGAGACCCTTTCACGGTTAACTCAACAGTTGCTGTGCCATTTAATTGCGGTAAATTACTCATCGTTACACTCTCTGGGGTGGTTTGGGAATTACTTTGTTGGTTATCTGGGCTGGGGTTGGAGGTTGCACTGCACCCGCTGAGAAAAACAGTGATGACAACCATCACTGATACAACTCTACCGAGCCACCGTTGGAAAGATTGATTCATTGACATATGCCTTTAAATTCCTTCAAGAGGGACACCTAAAAAACGAGCTAACTCTGCACCCCGATTCTCTAATTCACTTAGGGAAAGGGGTTCTCCCACACGCGTGAGAGGAATATTTCTCCGTCCTTTAATCCGTAAATAGAGGGAGCGCTTGGGGTTCAAGCCTTCTTTAATCTCTGCTTTGACCGCCTCAATTTCATTAAGATTATGCTCTAATTCAATCCGGCGGTTTTTACCGGGATAACCCCAACGGAAAATCTTAACTTGATTTGTGTTTTTATTAAACTCGTTGTAACCGCCCCCTACATCCCAGAGAATGACGAGCCAGAGGTAAAGGGATACGAGTGAACCGGCAACACCGTAGAAGGTTAAAGCAATTCCCTGGGGAATGAATTGTAAATCAGTGGGGTCACTAACAATCAGTAAATTAACTTGTAAATAGCTCGATAGACCTGCCAAAAGAAAACCGACCCCGCCAATCATGGCAATGACAGCCCAGAAATAGTTGCTAGGACGGCGAGCACCAGTAATGTCTTGCCTCAGGACTTGGCTATCTTGAGCGGTTGCAGATGCACTCATCTAATATCTCCTTCAGTTCTTAACGTTTGCCTTTTCCAGGATTGACGGGAAAAGGGACTTAAAGATAATTGTTCTCTAATGACCATGTTCCATTCTAGAATGTCCATGAGACAGTAGAAATAGAGTAAGTCGCTTCGCATCATTGCACAATCCCCCTCGAAAAATGAGGAAAACTTGTGCTATTGTTAAAAAAAGTTAAGTTAACCCCTTCTCAATCTTTAGAGAAATGTCCCGACATGGGGAGTTTCTAAGGGGTGCAATCATCATTAACTTTTTTCTGTCTCTGCGGAGCCTTTCTTAACATTTTTAGTGCAGGTAGGTTATCCTAAAGAGACAAAAGCACGTAAAACTTAGTATTCTTGCAACAAATTATTAAGCAAGAGGATTTGAAACAATGACTATTGCAGTAGGACGCGCCCAACAACAAAGAGGAGTCTTCGACCTCGTCGATGACTGGCTCAAGCGCGACAGATTTGTCTTTATTGGCTGGTCGGGTTTACTGCTATTCCCTTG
>JAAANX010000129.1 GCA_009909085.1 Cyanobacteria bacterium GSL.Bin1
TGGAGGCACGGGATTGTTTTGTAGGTTAAGTGTGAACAAGAAGTACGTTCAGCTTAACTTATTTGGCGACTCAGGGCTACTAAAAGCCACCACCTCGCGGTAGCAGGTGGTGGTAGTTTACTTGATTGAGAGGTTGTAATTTTTATGGTTAAAACAGCTTCAACCATGCTGGAATTGGGGACAAAAGCCCCAAATTTCAACTTACCGGATACGGTTTCGGGTCGAACGATTTCTCTAGATACCTTTGCTGATAAAAAAGCTTTGTTGATTATGTTTATCTGTCAGCATTGCCCTTTTGTTCAGCACGTTCAATCTGAGTTAGCCCGTATCGGTAAAGATTATATGGAGCAAGGACTCGGTATAATTGCCATTAGCTCCAATAGTGTGGAGACTCATCCTGATGATGCTCCCGAAAAGCTGAAAGCGATGGCAGAAGCCCAAGGGTTTAATTTCCCGTTTTGTTATGACGAAACCCAAGAGGTGGCTAAGGCATATACAGCAGCTTGTACCCCTGACTTTTTCCTATTTGATAGTACGCGCGCACTGGTTTATCGGGGACAACTTGATGATAGTCGTCCCGGTAATGATCAGCCAGTTAATGGCAAAGACTTACGGGCTGCAATTGAAAAAGTTTTAGCAGATGAACCCATTAGTCCAGAACAAAAACCAAGTATCGGCTGCAATATTAAATGGGCACCCGGTAATGAACCTCCCTATTTTCAGGGTTAAACAAATTTTATAATCGTTCAAATCCCCCCTCTCCTAGTGCAGAAAGGGGGGAATTTATTGCAGAAATGAGAAATTGGCATTAAAAAATATTATCTAAATCCAGTGCTGCCGAGCCTCCTTCTTGGAGTTTGAGCAGTAATTTACTCAACTGCGACCACACTAAGCGTCCAGTTATAGCGGTTAATGGCAGCGCGATCGCGCTGGAAATGGGCCAATTATTAATCACAATTTGCAAACCACCCGCTAAAAAAGCGAAAATTCCCCCACAAATGCCTAGAAATGGCACAAATAAAGCCAAAGTTTGCACTGACTTCGTTTGCGCTTCCGATTGATTTGAACTATACCATTGCTGGACATTTTGTTTTAATACTTTTTCAAAGGCACTACCACAAGTGACACTAATGAGAATGCCAAATAACAAGAGCAAATAAGGGGGTTCAGCGAAAAGAGAAGAATACATAATTTATATTATTTTTTGTGTTGTTTCATTAAAGGTAGGGCAAAGGAGTTAATGTTTGTTAGTCGTACTTTGGCAAGTCACTTAACAAACAGAAACCATTCCTAAAGAACTGAGCAATTAATGGTTAATTGCCTTCAGTGCTGCGACTTCTTCTAGGGACATTTCTCGCAAGCTACTTAAAGCAACATCAAATAATTTAGCAGGTTTGAGGTCTTCTTTAACTAAATTCCAAAGTCGTTGCACTTGTTCCGTTTGCAGTTGTTCATTTTCAGTGAGAGCGAGTAACAGTTGTCGCCGTAGATAGCTGCCTTCATCCGACAAAAGATATTCTAAGCCTAAACGGGCAGTGGGGAGTAGATCGAAATTCTCATCATTGGTTCGCGCGATCGCGATCATATTTTCTAAGCGCTGCCATTGGAATTTACCATCTTTAAACAACACTTCTATCAACCGTCGCCGCATCTCTGGCGATTCCCCTCGTAACATCCGTTGGGCAACATAAGGATAGGCAATTTCGACAATTTTGAAGTCTGGATTCAGGGTTAAAGCGAGTCCTTCTTGGGTAATTAAAGAGCGAATAATTAAAGCAAATTTAGCCGGTACTCGGAATGGATATTCATACATTAATTCCGAGAATTGATCAGTAATTGTTTTGAAATTAAAGTTTTTAACGCTTTCTCCCATGGCATTGCCTAATACTTGTTCTAAAGCCGGTAAAATTGGCTCAATTTCGCTATCAGGCGCCAAGAAACCTAAGAAGATAAAATCTTCTGCCAGACGTTCATAATCTCGATTCAATAAGTGAACGACCGAACTGGCAATAGTTTCTTTGGTTTCTTCTTCTAACTGATCCATCATGCCAAAATCAATATAAGCCATTCGCCCATCGGGCATGGCAAATAAGTTTCCAGGATGAGGATCGGCGTGAAAGAAACCATGTTCTAACAGTTGTCTTAACCCAGAAACAACACCAATTTCTACTAATTCATTTTGTTCTAAATTGGCTGCTTTGATTTTATTGGTATCCGTTAGTTTAAAGCCGTTAATCCACTCTAGGGTAAGGACACAATAGCTACTATAATCCCAATAGATTTTCGGCACTTTGACACTCGGTTCATTTTGGAAATTGAGGGCAAATTTTTCGGCATTTTGACCTTCATTAATATAGTCAATTTCTTCAAATAGTTTGCTGCCAAATTCATCAATAATTAGGGTTAAATCATGTCCTAAATTAAGCGGGAGAAACGATTTTATTTTAGTAACCCCCCAACGCATAATATATAAATCAAGGGTAAGAATCGGTTCTAAATTGGGGCGCTGCACTTTCACCGCAACTTCTTCTCCCGAATGAAGCACTGCGCGATAAACTTGTCCTAAACTAGCAGCAGCAACCGGTTGGGGGGAAATTTCTCGATAAACCTCTTTAATTGGACGTTTTAGCTCTTGTTGAATAATTTGAAACGCGATCGCGCTATCAAATGGAGGGAGCTGATCTTGTAATTTCGTTAACTCTTCGAGGAAATCTTTTCTCACCAAATCGGGACGAGTGGACAGGGCTTGACCCACTTTAATATAGGTGGGTCCCAACTTTGTTAACAATTCTCGTAATTGTTTGGCCCGCCGATACTTATGTTTTTCTGCCGCACCGCGCCATTGATCCACCTTTAAGCGGAGAAAAAATCCCCCTAAAACCCAAATTAGAGTTAAAAGTCGTCGTATAACCAGAAAAGGGGATTGACGGTATTCCTGCGCGATCCTTTCGGCGTCGTAACGCGGTCTGGCTTGTTTTTGCATAAATTTCATTTCTAGATACTGCTACACTGCAGATAGCATGTCGTTCTCGTTGATATAGATTTAACTTATTAAACTGCAAGATATCTTAATATTTCTATCATCGCAAACTCAGAGATTGATTGCAACTGATACCCAAAAATCACTGACCACCCAGCTGCACTTCTCACTGGAGTTCCGTTAAGGTAGGTGTAGCGCTAACTCGGGAAAGATTGAGGAAATTGGTCGGAGATCTCACCGATTTTGTATAATCTAGCGATGGAGCTTAGAAAAACTACAAAACTAGTACCCTGAATTTGGGATAACGACTGGAAACTACGAGCAAACTTAGCACAGAGACCGAAGAAACTCTAAAATAAAAATCCCCCTCCCGCATTTTAAGAGAAACTAACTCTCATTCAATCATGCTCAATCATTCTACCCAGACTGCTTTCAATTTCATTCGTCCTCAAATTGCGGACTTGCTGGCTTACTCTTCCCACACAGAAGAGACAGCACTGCCCTCAGATGTGGATAAACTCGACACGAACGAAAGTCCTTATGATCTTCCTGCAGCAGAAAAGGAGAAGTTAGCTAAGCACTATCA
Source organism: Cyanobacteria bacterium GSL.Bin1 (assembly GCA_009909085.1). Taxonomy (NCBI): domain Bacteria; kingdom Bacillati; phylum Cyanobacteriota; species Cyanobacteria bacterium GSL.Bin1. The sequence goes on from JAAANX010000129.1 coordinate 3,567, forward strand.
AAACATTATTGAGAGTAATCGTTATCCAGATGGGAGTCATGACTTGCTGAAAAGCGCGATCGCGCAGTATGTGAATGAAACGAGTCCCTCTCCCCTTAATTCCAGTTATATTTCGGTAGGGAATGGATCAGATGAACTGATTCGTTCGCTGTTGATTGCCACTTGTGTAGGAACCAACGCCTCAATTCTTGTTTCTGAACCGACCTTCTCCATGTATAAGATTCTGGCACAAACCTTGGGCATCACTACAATTTCCATTCCCCGAGAAGAAACCCACTTTACAATCAAGCGAGGACAGGCGGATCAGGCGATCGCGCAAGCAGCCGCTAGTGGACATTCGGTGAAAGTCATCTTTGTGGTTCATCCCAACTCCCCGACGGGAAACTTACTGAGTCAAGCCGAAATTGAATGGCTGAAAAACCTCCCAGAAGACATTTTGGTTGTTATTGATGAAGCCTACTTTGAATTTAGCGGTCATTCTTTAGTGGGAGAACTCCCAAAACACCACAATTGGGCAATTCTCCGCACCTTCTCCAAAGGGTTTCGTCTCGCCGCCCATCGGGTCGGTTACTGCCTTGCCCATCCTCAACTAACCCAAGCTTTAGAAAAAATTCGTCTCCCTTACAACCTGCCCACTTTTTCCCAAGCAGCAGCCCTAGTTGCTCTTGAAAACCGAGAGCAATTGCTCTCAACAATAGCAGAAACCCAATCAGAGCGAGAAAAACTCACCAATTTCCTTGCTGCTGATTCGCGTTTCCAAGTTTGGGAAAGTGATGCCAATTTTATCTACTTCCGCCTTAATCTTTCGTCTCGGGAGGAACAACAGCAACAACAACAGCATTTAGTTAAAACCTTAAAACAACAAGGAACGTTACTCCGATATACAGCCAATGGGATTAGAATTACCGTGGGCAGTCCTGCTGAAAATAAGCGTACCCAAAATGGTTTAGCTAGCTATTTGGAGAAATATATCTAAAAGTTAGTACAACTAACCAGTTGGTGCCAAGCCAGAAAAGAGGAAAGGATGATTATTATCTTTCTTCTAAAACAGAATCGTCTTGAATAATCGGACAGATTCGATCATCTGGCGGTGCTTCGAGAATGGGATCTGCTCCGACGAGCAGTGATTGAATTTGATTGTGAAGGGGTTGCAGGGCTTGAATTTGTTGATCGATTTGAGTGACTTTATCTTCGAGTTTTTGTTTAACTTCATGACAGGGTAAGTCACCGCGATGGCTTCGCCGACTCCCAAAGGGAGCATCGCGCACCTTTAAAAATTCTCCAATTTCCTCTAAACTCATCCCTAAACTTTGCGCTTGTTTAATAAATTGCAAGCGAATCAGGGTCATTTTTTCCTCAAATAAACGAAACCCAGATGCGATTTTGGGGGGCTAGCGCGATCGCGCAGATTTGATTGAATCATAGCTTGATTCAGCAACGCCAAACTGTCGGCATTGCATTAAGTTTTATCCTTGAAATTGGGCAAGTAACCAAGCCCCAACTTCACTATGAGTCATTTGCCGAGTGCGTTGTAGTGCTGTTTCTAAAAGAGAAATGTCTAATCCTGATAAGACTTGAGATTCGTTAATTCTAAAGCTGCCTTCTGTATTCATAGCAAAAGCAAGGATTTTCCCTTGTTCCACATCAATAATCCAATATTCATCGACTCCTAATGCTTCATACAGCGATCGTTTATTTCCTTGATCATCAAATAGAGAGCTTTTAGCCACTTCAATAACTAGAGTTGGGGGCGGATATTTGTCCAGATCAACAATGCCAGTTCCCCAAGGAATCGTTTTTGCCGTTTTTCCAATATAAAAAGAGGCATCGGGCTGCGCTTCCCGAACCCCTGGTTTGCGATAACTGCAGTTATCATTGCCGTTCAATTCAATGTTTTTAAGCGTTGCAAATAAATTAACCGCATAAAGAATAATATTATGATCTCTTGAATGCTCATTGCTAACAGGTGACATTTCTAGCCTGATATGATTGCAGTGATAATAACTCTTGGTTTTTTGCTCACTCAAGCTGTCTAACACCTGTAGATATTCCTCCCAAGTGCCAACAATCCAAGTGTCTGTGGGAATTTGAATGTTTGTTAGACGACTCATAGTTTAACGATTACTGAGATTGAATAATGGGACAAATGCGATCATCCTCTGGGTTTTCTAAAATGGGATCAGCCCCTGCTAAAAGGGATTTAATTTGAGTTTGCAGGTGTTGTAGGGCTTGGATTTGCTGGTCAATTTGAGTCGCTTTATCTTGGAGTTTTTGTTTAACTTCATGACAGGGTAAGTCACCGCGATCGCGCACCTTTAAAAATTCTCCAATTTCCTCTAAACTCATCCCTAAACTTTGCGCTTGTTTAATAAACTGGAGACGGATTAGCGTGGTTTCTTTTTCAAATAAGCGGAATCCACCTTTGGTTCGTTTTACGGCATGAATCAACCCTAAATCTTCATAGTAACGAATCGTTTTCACTGACAAACCACTGGCTTTACTTAATTCTCCAATTTGGATTAAATCAGAAACCGTAATTGACATCAATTTCTCCCAAAAATAAGTTCAGGCACACCATAAAGATGAACATTTTTCTTGAATTCATATTAGCTCACTTGACATTGACCTGAACCTAAAACCATCCAACCTTAAAGTTATACCGATTTTCTATTGGGGGTGTTGTTGGCTTTCATGATTATATTGATTGCGATACATTTCAGGGTGTGCTTCTTGCATATGACGCATCATGGATTGCCAGTTTTGATGCATATAGTCATGACACTCCTGTATCGCTTTGCGTTCTTCCGGAGTTAGATTTTGCATCATGTGTTCTTGTCCCCAATTTCCTCGATGAGATGGATTCATTATCTGTCCATTTCTTGGCATATTAGAAGGGTTTCGAGGAATATTGCCTTTTGAGCAAGAGCCGTTATTGTATTCAAGCTGAAAATCCCGAAAGTAGTCGCTACACTGCCAATTATGATGTTTCGCAGTAGGTGAGATTTCATTGTTAATCTCCTCAATCACTATCTACTTCTAAAAATAAACCCTCCATTTAACTCGAAGGTATAACGATAGTGATAAAACTTAACGAATCAGCCCTTTGCTCTAGCTGCTGTGAATATGAAGATGTTTAAGAATGTTGTTGATAAACTTCAGTCTCACCTGCTTCCGTAAACGTGAAAACGCTGTAAGGCTGTTTGATATCCCCAGACTCCATTCCCGGTGATCCAATGGGCATTCCAGGCACGGCAATGGCAGCAACATCGGGTTTTTCTCGCAACAAGCGTTTAATATCTGCTGCGGGAATATGTCCTTCGACCACATACCCATTAATGACTGCGGTGTGACAAGCCATTAAATCTTGAGGAACATTCTTCTCGCGTTTAATCGTATCTAGGTTTTCTGTAACGTTGTCTTTGACCGTGAACCCTTCTGCTTTGAGATGTTCTACCCAAGCGTGACAACAGCCACAAGTGGGACTGCGATAGGAAGTCATTTGTAATGTTTCGGGTGCTAACGTATCGGCTTGGGAAGGGTTAACTGCGGTATAAATACCAGCGCCAACGCTACCAGTAATTATCACTGCACCTAAAGAAAGTAACCATTTGCGATTCAACATTATTTTGTCTCCTGTTAAGTAGATCATCTTTATTTACTTATGTTGACATACTTAGCTGAGTCAAGTAATACATTTAAAATTTCATCGTGATTTCATATTTGGAAATTATTGTAATCAGCAATGTAATTAGCATTGACATGATATGCCTTAGATAAAAATAATGCTTTTGCTCTCAAAAAAAATCTCAAGGGTTATTTTCAGTAAACAAACGTTGGGCTTGGGAATTTTTACCCTCTTAACAGGAGGAATTCTTGTTATTACCAATCAATTAAAACCTGCATCTTCCACGATGGATCATAGTGGGCATAATATGTCTCATGATGAAATGATGGCAGTAGATGGTTCTTTTAATCCCACTCCTGTCACGGTTGAAGTTGTTAAACCAGAATTATTACAAGCTAGCGTACAGTACACCGGAACCATTGAACCCTTGCAAGTGGTTACGGTTTATCCGAGAGTGGCGGGACAATTAACCGATTATTCGATTTATGTCGGCGATCGCGTTCAAGCAGGAGATACCATCGCCCAATTAAGCGCTAATGAATTATTAACAGAAGTCTTAGAAGCACAAGCAGAAACGAACACCATGCGAACGGCTTTAGAAGTGAGTCGGATGGAAGTTTTAGAACAGAAAAATGTCATTAAAGAAATTGAAGCCAATCTCACTTATTTAGGGAAAAAATTAGACCGCTTTGCCTTATTAGTTGAGGAAGGCGCGATCACTCAAGATGCTTATGATGTGGTGGAAAGTGAAGTGCAAGCCAAAGAAGCTAATTTAGCCCAAGCCAAGGGTAAACTCTCCCGTTTAGAAGCAAAAGTGGTTAATGATCAAGCAAAAATTCAACAAGCTGAGACGAAGGTTGCCACTGCTTCAACCCTTTCCAATTACAGGGAAATTAAATCTCCCATTAGTGGCATTGTTCAAGAAAGAATCATCGATCCGGGGATAGTCGTACAACCGGGAATGGGAATTCTAAAAATTGGCGATTATAGTCGGATTCGTTTACAAGCAAATGTTGCTCAACAGGATGCCGTTAATATTGATTTAGCGTCTCCAATTACCGCTAAAATTGCTGGGACTGATATGACTATTAATGGAAAAGTCAGTAGTATTTTTCCAGATACTAACAGTGAAACTCGTACCGTCACTGTGGAATCAATTGTTAACAATCCTAGTGGACAATTGCTGTCAGGGCAATTTATTAACATGGAAATTATTACTGAAAGTCAGCCCAATGCTTTAACTGTTCCTCAATCAGCGGTGGTGACGTTTGAAGACAGTCCAGCGGTTTGGATTGTCAAGGGAGATAACACAGCCCATCGGCAAAACGTGAAATTAGGCATGATTAGCAGTGATCGCGTTCAAGTGACTGAAGGATTGCAAAGCAGCGATCGGGTAATCACGACAGGGAATCATCAATTAGTTGAAAATGCCTCTGTTAAAGTTATCAATCAAGGAAATAATGACTTAATTGCAACGAAAACCGAAGAAGATCAAGATAATGTTGCTATTAAATTAATGAGTCCTCCCGAAGTCAAAATTGGTGATGCTGAGTTTATTTTTCAAGTTATGGATAATGAAACTCAACAGGCTTTATCGGTTAAAAATATTGAGATTAAAGCAACGATGCCGATGAAAAATATGGCTCCGATGACAGCCGAAGTAGAAGTTAAGCCTCAAGCAGAAACAGGGACATTTCTCGCGGAAACTTTTTTAGGCATGAAAGGGGAGTGGATCATTTCTGTAGAAATTAAAGAGTCTGAATATCAAGGCAAGCAAGAGTTTAATATTGAAGTTCGTTAAGGAAAAGAATGATGAAAAAAATAATTGTTTTTATTCTACTCCTAAGTTTATTAATGTTTGCTTGTAATTCAGCTTCTAACCAAACTAACACTCAGTCACCCGTTACCTCTGAAGTGGAAACAAGGGAAGAAAAAACTCCCCAAGTGGTTTTAGTCAGTCCTCAAGGAGAAATTCCAATGGGAGATGCGGAATTAATTTTAGAAGTTCAAGATAGTGCTTCAGGCAACGTGATTCCGGTTGAAAATCTTGATGTGAATTCAACAATGCCGATGCCAGGAGGAGATGACATGATTTCTAAGGTTGAAGTCGAACCAGCAGCGAACCCTGGACAATTTAAAGTGAAAACGAACTTTGGTATGGCGGGAACTTGGCACTTAGATGCTAAGATTCAAGATATTAACTATCAAGGGGAAAACCGAATCACTTTAGAAGTTAAGTAAATTTAGTATTGTCTCTATCTAAGTTTTTGATTGTTTCAATGAATACGTTAAAGCTATGAGATTGATTATTACTTAGGTCTAATGTTTGTCCAATAAAACCTGCTTTACTATTGGGTTGATAAGAGGGGACAATTTTCTTTAATTCTTCTTTAGCTGAATTCAGGCGATCGGGATCTTTGTACTTTTGCTTAGATTGTAATTTACTCAATGTATTTTTCTTTAAATCCATTGCTGTTTCTACCGCAGTTAAATCTCCTAAAAACCACGATTCTAATTCATGACAGACAATTCGGATAATAGTATCTGTTCTTCCAGCTTGTTTACAGAGATTAAGCAGTTTCTCTTTTACTTGCAGACAATCACCAGAATCTTGATCTCTGATAATAATAAATTTTGTCTTGTTATCAAATGCTTTTAATTTACGAGGAATTGATTTTTCTAAATCTTGTTTGCCTTCATGGGGAATGCACAAAAAAGCTATTTCTGGACTTAAAATCCGAGGTAATAAAACATCTATTAATTTTTTCATTGAAGGCTCTTCTACCAATAAAATAAGGTCATATTGATAACTCATTTACGGATTAAGCCCTCCGAAAAGCCCTTGTCTCCATAAAGCCCCTGGTAAATCACCTTCTTGATATAATTTATTCAGTATCTCGTTCTCATTGGCTCGATAAATCTTAGTAATCCCTTCTTGTTTTTCTAGCCAAAATATATTTTCTAAATCAACGCCGTTGAGAAAGTCTGGAGAATGAGTAGAAACTAAGACCTGTCCGCTTAACTCATTCTTTTGTAAAGAATAGGCTTGAAACTCTTCTGCTAATTCCATCAAAAGCCAAGGATAAAGTTGATTTTCAGGTTCTTCTATACATAATAACGGATGAGGTTTTGGATCGTATAATAAAACTAAATAAGCAAACATTTTTATTGTCCCATCAGAAACATATCTCGCAATAAAAGGATCTTTAAATGTCTCATCTTGAAACTTTAAAATAAGTCTTCCATCTTCAGTTTCCTTTGCTTCTACTTGAGAAATCCCAGGCACTCTTTGTTTCATTCTTTCTAAGATTTTTTGAAAAATATTAGGATAATTCTCAGAGATATATTGGGCAACTAATGGTAAATTATCTCCCGTCGTTGATAAATGTTCTGCATATCCTACATCTTTACTTCCTCTCGCCACATTAATATGGAAATCAGAAACGTGCCAATTTTCTATTAATAATCTAAAGGCACTGGCAGCTTTAAATCTTTGAAATTGTCCCAGCCCTTTGATAGCTAAAATATCTGCACTCTCTAGGATTTGTTCTTCTCTGTTTAACTCTTGCTCAGTTTTATCAAAATCTTCCTCATTAATAATTGCATAACCTTTGCCATTGGTAAATTCTAGAAAATGAAAAGGCTTACCGCGATTGCCTCTTCTATAACGTAAAATCTCTTTTTGTATAATCGGTTGAGATCCATCTTGACTAATTATTAAGATATAAGTCACAGTTCTCTCTTTTTCTAAAAGTTTCATTTTGAATTTGATTTCAAATTCTATATTCTCGTTTTCATGCCCTCTCGTTACAACTTCTTTAAACCCACCTCTGATTTGTAAGGCTTGACGAATATTATTTGTTAATGCATCTCTTAAAAAGCCAAAAACATCAAACAAAGTGCTTTTCCCTGTGCCATTTGCACCGACAAATACACAAAAAGCAGGTAAGTTTTTTAGTTCTATATTCTGCAAACTTCGATAATTTTTAATTTTCAGTCCAATAATTTGCATTTGAATTGAGTGAAAATATTGATGTACATTTAAATCGGGTCATCTTATTTGAAAATTTAGAAAAAGCTGAAATAAGAAATCATCCAGAACAATTATTTTTGATTATCATTTCATCCTCATTTCATATTCCTATGTCACTTTAATAACTCAGCCCCCGATCCTATTCTAATATCGGTTTCTTTATGAAAACTTTCCTCACCAAATGGTCAATTAAAAATCCCGTTGTCACGATCGCGCTCTATATTGGAGTTGTGGTCCTTTCTATTTTGACCCTAATCCTCATTCCTGTGAGAATGATGCCCTATGTTCAGAGTCCTCTAGTTGCAGTGATTACAATGGCTCCTGGGCAGTCTCCCACTGAGGTAGAAACCGATATTAGCAAACCTATTGAACAACGATTAACCGTGCTGGATGGTGTGCGGTTTGTGCGATCAAGCTCGCAGCAGGATATGTCTTTGGTGACTGTACAATTTGGTTGGGAGGGAGAGATTGATAACGCTGTTCAAGAAGTACAAAGCGTGATGAAGGCAGCGGAAGGAGATTTGCCCCTAGACGGGATTAATACTCGTTCTTACTGGGTTTTGCCCATCGACCCCTTAAATCGTCCCGTTTTAACCTTAGCGTTAACCGGTGAGGGGTGGGATGACATACAGTTAAGGGAATTTGCTGATAATACGTTAGTTGATCGCTTAACGCAAGTGACAGATGTCCAATCAGTCTCCATCTTTGGGGGCTATCGGCGACAATTACAAGTCATTGTCGATCCTCAAAAATTGGGGGCTTACGAACTTTCGATTTTAGAGATTAGAGACGCGATCGATGAAAATAATGTCAGTCAGGGCGCTGGCGTATTAACCCAAGGAGACCAAGAAATCTTAGTGAGAACGGATGATCGCGCCTTAAATGCTCAAACCGTGCGTAATTATCCGGTTTATGAAAGGGGTGGTAGCATCGTTTACGTGCGAGATGTAGCTCAAGTCAAAGATACTTATGAGGAGAGGCGGAGTGGCTACCGTTATAACGGACAATCGGCACTGGCTGTTAACATTATCCAAAAACCCGATGCGAGTTCCCCGCAAGTCATTGAACGGGTACGCCAAGAATTAACAACACTGCAAGGGCAATATCCTGGTCTGGAATTTCAAGAAGCCTACGATAATGCTTTCTTGGTGAAATTTATTAAAGATAGTACCACACAAGAACTGTTAATTAGTGTCATTTTGGCAGGAATTGTCATTCTAATCTTTTTAGAGGATTTTCGCGCTACAGCCATTGTCATGATTTCGATTCCCATGTCCTTGGCGTTATCACTGCTTCCTTTTATCCCCATTTCCATGTCTTTAAACTCTTCTACTTTAGTGGGGATGATGATGGCAATTGGGAAATTAGTGGATGATTCAATTATTGTCATTGATTCCATCGATCGTCAATTCAAAGCGGGAAAAACACCTGCTAAAGCAGCGATCGAAGGGACAGGAGACGTATTTTTAGCCAGCGCCGCAGCCAGTTGTGTGATGATTGCAGCCCTATTGCCAACGATTTCCGCAGGAGGGTTAACAGGGTTAATGTTTGTTGGCTTAGTTTATCCGATGGTATTTGCTTTTGTTGCCTCCCTTTTAGTCTCAATCACCCTCATTCCTCTCATTGCAGTCTTCTTTTTGAAACCTTTTGGTCAAAGAAGACAGAGAACTCCATTGCGATGGTTACTCAGTCCTTTCCATTATGGGTTTATTGCCTTAGAAAGGGGCTATAGTCGGTTATTGGATATTAGCCTTAAAAATCGAGAAATTACCCTCGCGATCGCAGGAGTATTGATTGTTTTCGCTTTTGCATTATATCCCTTCATTCCTCAAGAAATGATGCCTTTAGGCGATTCAGGACAGTTTATGGTTAGCTTGGAATTAGAAGCAGGAACCTCCTTTGAACGCAGTGATCAAGCATCCCGACAATTTGAAGAAATACTGTTAGAACAACCTGAAATTGAGAAGGTATCTGCTGAAATTGGCTTTGAATTGACGCGCAACAGCACTTATTTTAGTGGCTACAGTATGGGTGGGGTGAACAGCGCTTCCATGATGGTAACTCTAAAGCCATTAGGAGAACGGGAACGGGATATTTGGCAAGTCATGGATCGTGTCGAAGCCGAAGCCCAGCAGACCATTCCAGGATTAAGAAAAATTGCCATGAAAGAAATGGGAGTTGATGTGATGGCAACTTCCAGCGCACCGATTCAAATTGCGGTTTACGGTGAAGAATTAGGAGTTTTACACGGGTTAGCTAATCAGGTGTTGGAGATTGCAGAAAACAATCCTGATTTATATATGACTTATACCAGTTCTAGTTTAAATCAACCTGAATATCGTCTAAACATTGATCGTCGCAGAGTACAGGAATTAGGCTTAACCGTTGAAGACATAACCGAACAAACAAAATATGCTCTTAGCGGTGGTTTTACTCGTAAATTTTATAATCGTCCCAACTTACGACAAAACACGATTTTAGTCCGTTATGAACAGCGCGATCGCGCCAATTTTCAAGATTTAGCTTCCACCTACATTACCACACCAAACGGTCAACAAATTCCTTTAGCAATGGTCGCTAATTTAGAACGCAGTGAAGGACCAACCTTAATTGAAAGAGTCAATGGTCGCAGAGTCGTTTATGTAAATGGTTTCTATCGTAAAAGTAATCCTGCTTCGATGAATTTATCAATGGCTGTTGCAATGGAAGCGGGTGCAGAAATCGAGTTTCCCCCTGGTTATGGATTAGATTCCATGGGGGATATGACTGATATGATGATTGAATTTGATCGCCTGCTGAAAGGATTAATTGTTTCCTTGGTTTTAATTTATTTGATTTTGGTGATTCAATTTCGTTCTTTTATCCAACCGCTGGTGATGATGTTGTCGATTCCGTTAGAATTAGTGGGAGTCTTTGGTGCGTTGCTTTTAGCCCAACAAACTGTAAGGATTCAGGTGTGGCAAAACTGGGGAATGAGAGAAGGACAAGGCTCACCGGTGAGAGGACTTTGCAAAGCCTGTTGGAAAAAAGTAATCACCGAACGTCCCTGAAGGCGAC
>JAAANX010000130.1 GCA_009909085.1 Cyanobacteria bacterium GSL.Bin1
AGTCTTGTCGCCTTCAGGGACGTTCGGTGATTACTTTTTTCCAACAGGCTTTGCAAAGTCCTCTCACCGGTGAGCCTTGTCCTTCTCTCATTCCCCAGTTTTGCCACACCTGAATCCTTACGTTAAAAAAAATAAACGAAGGCTCAAATCTTGCTTCAAAATCAGGTAATCTAATCGCTACGAAATTTAAGGGAAATAATCGAATGAAACGCCGACAATTTATTAGAAATAGCGCGATCGCGGCTGGCAGTACGACCGCCCTTGCTGCTTGTAACCAGGCTACAAATACTTCTTCAAATACCGACGCCAGCAGTCTCCCCAATGTCAGTTGGCGGATGGCGACCAGTTGGCCCAACTCTCTTGATACCATTTATGGCGGTGCCGTTACAATTGCCGAACGAGTCTCTGCTATGACCAATGGGCGCTTTACTATTGAACCCTACGCAGCCGGAGAAATTGTGCCAGCGCTACAAGTTTTAGATACGGTGCAAGCGGGAACGGTCGAATGTGGTCATACGGCCAGTTACTATTACATTGGGAAAAATCCTGCCCTTGCCTTCGGCACAGCGGTTCCCTTTGGCTTAAATGCCCAGCAACAGAATGCTTGGCTGTATCATGGCGGAGGTTTAGAAGCGATGCACAAACTCTATGCCGATTTTAATGTCATTAACTTCCCAGCTGGCAATACAGGAGTACAAATGGGCGGCTGGTTTAATCAAGACATTCAATCGGTCAGTGACCTCAACGGCTTAAAAATGCGAATTCCCGGCTTGGGCGGAAAAGTGATGTCACAGTTGGGGGTAAACGTGCAAGTGCTAGGTGGGGGTGAAGTTTATTTAGCCCTCGAACGAGGGGTGATTGATGCGGCAGAGTTCGTGGGTCCCTATGATGATGAGAAGCTAGGACTGCAACAAGCTGCCCCCTTTTATTATTATCCTGGCTGGTGGGAACCGGGTACCACATTGGAAGTGCAAGTGAATCGTTCCGCTTGGGATCAGTTACCGAATGAGTACCAAGAAATTTTCAAAACCGCAGCAATGGAAGCCAATCTCAATATGCTCGCCAAGTATGATGCCCTGAATGGTGCCGCCCTACAAAGACTGATTGAGGGCGGAACCGAGTTAAAAGTCTATTCCACAGAAATTATGCAAGCCGCACAGAAAGCTGCCTTTGAACTCTATGAAGAGAATGCCAGTGAAGAACCTGCCTTTAAGGAAATCTACGATCAGTGGAAGCAATTTCGAGAACAAGTCACGCAGTGGAATCAAATCAACGAGTTGAGCTTTAGTCGCTTTATTAGTAACAGTTCTAGTTAAACTTGGGCGAACAATTCCTCCCAATTACGGGAGGATGCTTCAGGTTCAGCCACAATTTCCACAATTTTATTTTTGGCTTCCTCTTGACTCAACGCGGCAACACACACTTGCGCGACTTTCTGGCGGGGAATACTCCCTTCAAATAAGGTATCCGCTTTCGACATCACCACAGCATCCGGCGTGTCTTCATTTTTAAGTCCACCCGGACGCACAATCGTATAGGTTAAGCCACTTTTTTGTAACTCAGCTTCGGCTTGTTTTTTCCAATACAGAACCAACCAAAACAAGTTTAAAGGATGGAAAAAGCGAGACACACAAAGGGAAGACACCATCACAAAGTGCTCAATGTTGCTCTCTTTTGCCAGCTCAATGAGGTTTTTGGTTCCCTGATAGTCCACTTGATAAGGACCAGTGGGATCAAGACTGGGACGCGCTCCCGTTGCGGAGAGGACGACGGTACAATCAGTAATGGCACTCTGTAAACTATCGGGCTTTAAAACATCCCCCAGTACCAGTTCTGCTTCTGGCGGTAAGATTTGTTTGGCCTCTTCTAAGTTTCTCACCAAAGCCCGCACCGGAATATTGGCCTTAATCAACTCACTGACAATCCGACGTCCCGTTTCTCCCGTTGCCCCTGCGACTAGTGCTTTCATTTGCGATTACTCCTTAATTAAAAGCGGTCTTTCATGCCACGCAAGCGACCAAAGGTCTTTACCGGATCCTGACTTTGCGCGATCGTTTGTAAGTTTTGATCGTCCCACCGCAGAAAGGGATTGGTTTCTTTTTCTTGTGCCAAGAGTGAGGGAACAGTGGCTTTTCCTTCCCGACGCGCCTTTTGCACTTCCTGATAGCGACTTTGCACCACCGGGTTATTCGGTTCCACACTAATGGCAAACTGGTAATTTTTCAGGGTATATTCGTGGGCACACCAGAGACGAGTTTGATCGGGCAAAGTTTTCAATTTTCCCAAAGAGTCCACCATCTGGCTTGGCGTTCCTTCAAATAAACGCCCACAACCGCCGACAAACATGGTATCACCAGCAAAGAGTTCGCCAACTGCTTCCCCGTCACTAGGCGGAAAATAGTAAGCAATATGACCGCTGGTGTGTCCGGGAACAAAGAATACCTTTCCCGAACGTCCGCCAAACGTTACCGTATCTCCTTCCTGCAAAAAAACTTCTTGATGGGGAATCCGTCCTTCATCTTTGGCACTGCCATAAACCACGGCTTGCGGATAGCGCTTTTTCAGTTCCCGATTGCCACCGACATGATCAAAGTGGTGATGGGTATTAAAAATAGCCACTAAGTCGGCATTGAGTTCTTTTAGGCATTGCAAAACCGGTTTTGCTTCTGCGGGATCAACCGTGGCTGCAATGTTTTGCTCTGGATCATAAAGGACAAAAATATAGTTGTCCGATAGCGCCGGTAAACGTTTTACTTCCATGGTTGGATTACTTATGTTCTTCTAAGGCTGCAGAATTTTCAGTTTCAGTGGTAGATTCCACTTCGCTGGGGAGTTCTAAGCAATACCCTGCCCCATAAACCGTTTTAATATACATCGGATGACGGGGTTCGGGTTCCAGCTTAGTGCGCAGATGGCGAATATGCACCCGAATGGTTTCAATATCATCATCAGGGTCATATCCCCACACTTCTTTCAGGATTTCACTGGGAGAAACCGTCTGTCCGTGACGTTGCAACAAACAGTGCAGGAGTTCAAATTCCAGATGCGTCAACTTCACGGTTTGACTAAACCAAATGGCTTCAAATCGTTCGGGAACAAGCGTTAAGGGACCATAATTCAGAATTTCGCTATGTTTAGCGGCTCTGGGAATTCGGTCAGTGCGACGCAGCAGGGCGCGCACGCGCGCTAACATTTCTTCAACTTCAAAGGGTTTAGTGAGATAGTCATCAGCACCAGCATTAAAACCTTCTACTTTGTCTTGAGTTTGACCCAAAGCCGTCAACATCAAGATGGGAATGTCAGCCGTGCGGTCATCACGCCGTAACCGTTGGCATACCGTTAAACCATCGACGCGAGGCAGCATCAGGTCAAGCATAATCAAATCCGGCTGCAGTTGCACTGCCAGGGCTTGACCTTTAATACCATCATTTGCGGGTTCTACTGTGTAGCCTGCCATTTCCAGATTAATCGTAACCAGTTCTGAAATCGCAGGATCATCATCAATAACAAGGATTCGAGGCATCATTATGATAGCGCTAGCTATACTTTTATTTAGGGTTTGACAAGATGTGTAAACGAAAAATTAAGATTTACTTACTGATTATACGAGCTTTGCTTCAATCCTTTTTTCTTTATAAAGATTTCTTGAAGAATTGCTAAGTCTTATTCTAACGATCTTCAACAAGTTTTAAGAATTATAACGGATAATAGGTCTTTATTACCAGTGATGAAAAATTCCTTTACACCTTATGCACCCCCTTGGTACTTCCGCAACGGAATTGTGCAGACTGTTGCCACGACTTACCGGTATGGCAAAACTTGGGAAATCTGGAAAAAGCAGGCGAGGTGGTTAAAAGATTATCCCCCACTACCGTGGCAAGAAAAGGTGTTTGCTGGGGCAGAGGATGTCCCTCTGTGGGGGAAATGGGCTTGTCCGCCCGATGCTCACGGCACAATGATTATTAACTATGGGATTACCGGTAATACAGAACAATCTTGGTACACTTATTTAACGGCGTACAAGGCTTACACTCAGGGATGGGCAGTTTTAGTCTATGATTGGCGCGGTCATGGTAAAACGGCTGAATTATCTCCAGTTCCGATGTCTGATGGTTGGCGCGAAGGAGATGATCAAGTTCGCTTAGCGGAACAACTAGTGGCGTTAGGCTGTCCCGAAAAAGTGGTTTTAGTGGGATTTTCTTTGGGAGGACAGCTTGCTTTATGGGGACTGAAAGCAGCCCAAGCACATAATAGTCCTTTGATTCAAGGTGCTGCCACTTTGGCACCGAATTTAGAGTCGAACTGGACCCTTGATTTCCTAGTTAGTTACCCATTTGGACGGATTGTGGAAAAAAAGTTTACTAAGGAGTTAAAGGCAGCAGCGTGTCAGCAAGCAATGTCTTTTCCCAATGTGGTTGATCCGAGTGTGGTGGATCGGATTCATTCCATTCGGGATTTTGATCGGGAAATGGTGATTGACTACTATGGGTTTGCCAGCGATACGGACTATTATCATTACACAGCAGGACTGTATTTACTGGATCAGCTCACTTTACCTTATCTGATTGTTTATGCAGCCGATGATCCAATTTTTGAGCCGAATATCATTCCCGAAATGCAGGCAAAAGTGGAGAAGAATGCTGATGGTCATCTTTTATTAACCGCGCATGGGGGTCACGTTTCCCATATTGGTCAAAAAAATGACATTGAAGACCAGTTTTGGGGGATTAATCGCTTGTTAGAGTTTGTGAATGAGGTTTAACTTCTGTTTGCAGGAGATTATTGCTAATCATTTTGCTGAGATTTAAGTCAGCAAGTTTGTCAGCAATGGGTCGTTCATCCACTGTCCAGGTCACGATTTCCTGATTTTGGCTGAGTAAGGTTTCTGTGAGTACAGGGGACTTTAAAATCAAGGAAAAGTGGGGCAGAAGCACAGCATTAGTCAGATTGAGTGTGGCAAGATAGCCTTGAGAATATTGCTTGGGATCAGCGATTCCATAACCGGTTCTGAATTGAGGAAACTGTTCGCGAACGGTTGCTATAAACTGATGATCGAATGAAGCAATGATGCAGCGTTCGCGAAGCGTCTCCGAAGGAGAATCGCGCCACTGATCCAACTGCTTCATCAACGCCCTAACCCTTGGAGACGACCAATTTTGCGGGGACTTCAACTCGATATACAACTGCACTGGTGTTTCAGAAAAGAGGGCTAAAACTTCTTCTAATGTCGGGATCGGTTCCTTGGCAAAACGAGAATCGAACCAACTTCCCGCATCCAGTGCTTGCAATTGGGCTAGAGTTTTTTCTGCTACTTTTCCCTGACCATTAGTGGTGCGGTCAACGCTTGCATCATGAATGACCACTGGTATGCCATCAGCAGATAGATGAACATCAAATTCAACGCCCACAATGGGTTGTTTTAAAGCCGCTTGAAAGCTGGCTAAGGTATTCTCTGGTGCCATTGCACTGTAACCGCGATGGGCAATTAGATTAGTCATTAGTCATTAGTCATTAGGCAATGGGAAATCGGGAGTCGGTAATCAAAGATTGACTCCCTTTCCTCGACTTTCCTTGAACTGAAACTAACTCAAAAAAAATTACTGTTCAACTGGCGTTAGGGCGCTGGGAAAAGCATCGGCGCTAATACACTCTTCCATCGCTGCAACCGGTTCAATCACTTCCTCAACAGCATTGGTTAAACCAACAACACATTCGGAGTAACGGAGGGGAAGAAGGCTGCGACGACAGTTTTCAACAATCATGCCTGTATCGTCGGCTTCTAAAAAATCATTAATCTCCACAACACAGGTGGCTAATTCGAGAGGGCGGCGATCGCGATAGCAATTATATAAGCCTTCCTCTGCTGAAACACCCACCTCTTGGTTCAGACTCAACACGCATAAAGATAAATCTTTCGGACGCAGGGCATCGGCGCAAGCCGCAGAGGCTTCATCGGGAGATAACCCTGCCTCTTGCAACTCCTCCGCGCAAATTTTAAACTCGTCGCCAACCGCAGCTTGGAGGGGACGAGAGGGCATTACCATAAAAAAGAGACCAGCTGGGAAGGCAGCGATCGCGCCAATGCGGGTGGTCCACTGCAATAAATTTAGGGGTTTCATCTTGTATCAGTTACCAATAAAATAGATTTTCTAACGATTATTCAAGTTCAAAATAACCTGAAAGTCAGCTAGACACAATTATTTTCCCAAAAAAATGCCATGACACAACCGTCTCAACCCCTTTCCTTACTGTTTCTCTCGACTCCTGTTGGCGCGTTAGGAACCGGAGAAGGCGGCGGTGTAGAATTAACCATTAAAAATCTGGCTCAAGATTTATTACAAACCCAACATCAGGT
>JAAANX010000131.1 GCA_009909085.1 Cyanobacteria bacterium GSL.Bin1
GAAATCCACTAATAAATACCTCCTTCAGTCTCCTCTAACAAGGAGCGATTATTGTTATAAGTGAGCATTAAAAAGCAAGGGTAAAGCACTTCATCTCTACAGCACAGGTCTTAAGCGAGAATCTGTGGACCGGGTGTTCACAGAGGGCTACTCTCCGAACGGGGCAGGAAGGCAATATCGCTTCCATAGATTTTTGTTTATCAATATATTAATTTCTACGTAATTAAGTCTATCGTAAAAGGCATAGATTTTTGCACTCTCTAACATGGATTTGAAACGCAATCTCAAATTCAAATCATAAGTTTTTCTTAATATGTGGCAATCCCCGCCTCGGGTTAATGTGAATTGCAATCACAGAGTTTTCTCAATGCGACATGCCCTTTACAGAAGTCACCGCAAGCACTCCTCCTCTACTGATGTTGGAAAAATCCTGCATCACCAAGGTGAGTCGCTTCTTCGACTCGGATCAGCGCGATCGCTTCGTGCTAACACTCCCAGAATGAGACCACGCGCCAGGCATCACCAAAAGTGAGCCAGAGTTTGAAATCTAAACCAAAATCAAGCAAAAACCACTCAAAAGCGGTAATTTTTCTCCCCCAACCACAGACTAATCGGAACTGCATTTCCCCCTTCATCTACTTTCACTTCTACGACAAACGGACGTTCTTCCTCCGTACGACCTTGGCGTTGATTAATTTCCCGATTAATCGTGTCTCGTTGCGCTTCTGGGAAATAATACCGTTCCAGTCCATAATCAACCCAAGCCTTATTTAACTCTCCTTGAATGGCAACTTGATTTGGCGGCAGGTCAACGGGCGGTTGGTGACGCACCGCGATCGCGCCCCAAGGAGAAGGTGGCTTTGTCTGATTGTCGCGAGTGGGGGCTTGTAAAATGACATAGAGGGTTGTGCCGTTAGGCGGGGAGGTTTCCTCGAGTCGGCTGGTTTGACGCACAACCGTTTCCCAACCAGAGAGGGCTTTCACGGCTTCTAAACGAGAGATGTCATAGCGCAACGTTTGGGAATATCCTCTCAAAAAATCGTAAGGATCAACGGGAACGGTTTGCAAGATAACTTTAGTTCCTGTGAGATGAGTATAAATGGCTTGCGCTGGTATAGCACAAATTAGAGCAATTTGAAAGCCAAGAGGAAGTAAGAAACGAGTCAGGGACAGTTTATTCATAAAGCATGGGTCAGAAAAACGACACAAAATCCGAGATATGTATCCGTTTTAATGGTAGAGAGTTTTTTTTGTCGATAACATGGAAACTGAGGATCAGTGGCTCATTAATGAGCAAGGAATTGCTGTTTGCGGTATGGATATGCAGCTTATTAATATTGGATTTGGAAATATTGTTTGTGCGAATCGGGTGGTGGCGATTGTTAGTCCCGAATCAGCCCCCATCAAGCGTATTGTGACTGATGCGCGCGATCGCGGTCAACTGGTTGATGCTACCTATGGTCGGCGCACCCGCGCTGTCATTATTACTGACTCCAGTCATATTATTCTATCGGCTATTCAGCCGGAAACAGTTGCACATCGCTTTGTTTTGAGTAAAGATAACCAAGCAGCCAGTAACTAATTTAAGAATTCATGACAAGCGGTCAACTAATCGTCTTGACGGGACCGAGTGGTGTAGGCAAAGGGACTTTAGTGAAACAACTCCTCGCTCGTCATCCACAACTGAGTGTTTCCATCTCAGCAACAACGCGTCCACCGCGGGCTGGAGAAAGGGATGGGGAAGATTATTTTTTCTTATCTCGGGAAAAGTTTGAAGAAATGATGATAGCGGGAGAACTATTAGAGTGGGCAGAGTATGCAGGAAATTATTATGGGACTCCCCGTCAGGCGGTGGAAGATAAACTCCAAAAAGGAGAACAGGTCGTTTTGGAAATTGAAGTGGTGGGCGCGAGAAAAATTCAAGAAAGTTTCCCAGAAGCCAAGCGAGTGTTTATTCTTCCCCCCTCTTTGTCTGTCCTAGAAGAACGCTTAGCCAAACGGGGGAAAGATAGTCCAGACGCGATCGCGCAACGTCTTGATCATGCCAAAGCCGAAATTGCTGCCGCAAATGAGTTTGATTATTCTATTGTCAACGATGACCTAGATCGTGCCTTAAGTGAACTGGAAGCGATCATCTTCAAGTAACCGCTTGCTCATTTTTCTGTGCGTTACGCCTATGTAGAATTAATTTTGCAAGGTCGCTTACCCTTTTCCTCCTCTCGTCAGAATCGATCTGCTTCAACTTCAGGCGATCATAGAGTTTGATAGGAGGAAGATGTCTCATGAAGATTACTGACCTCAGATACAATGAAAAATGGTGGCGTAATCCAGTCATTAATCGACGGGCATGGACATGGGAAGATGCCCACAATATGCAGCAAAGCGGGAAATGGTGGCAACACGCCGTCATTTATCAGGTTTATCCTCTTAGCTTCCAAGATACAGGCGGTAATGGTTTTGGCGATCTCAAAGGGATTATCGCCAAAATGGACTACATTGCCTCGCTGGGTGTGGATGCCATTTGGCTCTCTCCCATTTGTGAATCCCCTATGGAAGATATGGGCTATGATATCACCGATTTAATGGATATAGATCCGATTTTTGGTGATTTAAAAGACTTTGATCGTCTCTTAGCAGTGGCCCACACGTTTGGTCTCAAGGTAATTATGGATCAAGTGTGGAGTCATACCTCAGATCAGCATCCCTGGTTTGTGGAAAGTCGTTCTAGTCAGGATAACGCCAAAGCGAACTGGTATGTTTGGGCAGATGGGAAACCAGATGGATCGCCGCCCAATAATTGGTATTCTGCATTTACTGGCAAAAGTGGCTGGCATTGGGATAAGGTGCGTCAGCAGTATTACTTTGCCAACTTTTTACCCTGTCAACCGGACTTAAACTGGCATCATCCAGACGTCGTCGATGTGATTCTCAAACGGGCAAAATTCTGGCTAAAGCGAGGCGTAGATGGCTTTCGTTTAGATGCAGTGAACTTCTTTACTCATGATCCGCAACTGCGAGATAATCCACCGCGCCCTAAAGAGGCTCCTGATCCCGATGGAATTGCACCGGATAACCCGATGGTACAACAGTTGTTTAAGTATCATTTTTGTCGTCCAGAAACTCTAGACGCCTTAAAGCCCCTACGAGAACTGGTTGATGAATATTCTGGTGTCGTGACGCTGGGAGAAGTTACCCTCTGCGAAGATTCGATCGCGCTATCTGGAGAATATGTCGCTGGCGATCAACGCCTCCATCTTGCCTACAATAGTGCCTTACTGGAAGAAGAACCCCTCACCGCCGGATTAATGCAAAACATCATTAAACGAGTGCAACGGCATTTTACAAAAGGGGGACAATGTTGGATGTTAGGCAATCATGATTATGGTCGGCTGCGATCGCGCTGGACAGGTGCTGATTTAGAAGGACAACCTTATCCTGACGACTTTTATCATCTGGTAGCTGCCCTCTTACTGTCCCTTCCTGGGGCACTCTGCCTCTACCAGGGCGATGAACTGGGTTTACCGGAAGCAAAAATCCCGAAAGATATCCCTGAAAATCGCATTCAAGATCCTTTCGGGCGTGCCCTCTATCCAACCCTTCTCGGACGAGACGGTTCTCGCACTCCCATGCCTTGGTCACGCCGTGCAGCCAATGGCGGTTTTACGGAAGCCGATGAACCTTGGCTTCCCATTCCTAAAAAACATCTTTCCTTTGCCGTTGACGTGCAAAACGAAGATCCGAACTCGTTGCTCAATACGTGGCGGAAACTGCTGCATTGGCGAAAACAACAACCCGCTCTCATCGCCGGTAACTTTACTCTCTTAGAAGATACCAAAGAACCCTTGTTTGGGTTTATGCGGGAATATGCTGAACAACGACTGCTCTGTCTCTTCAATATTAGCGATCAGCCTGTTGAATATGATCTCACCAGCAATGCCGACTGTGAATCAGTAATTGGACTATCACAGCAAATTGTGCGTAGCGATGATCATATTAATCTTCCCCCCTACGGTTACTACTTTGCCCATTTGCCCAGCCGAGAAATGTAAAGTGCTATTGCTCATAAGAGTGATTTTTCTTTGCGGCATACTCACTTGCTCATTCAATCAGGAGGAACCTTGATGTCACACCTAGACCCTCACAACTGGTGGCGTCGTGCGGTTATTTATCAAATCTATCCCCGTAGCTTTCATGACAGTAATGGGGATGGTATTGGCGATTTACCCGGGATTATCTTAATGTGACGATTCATCCCCCACTATAGCGTCAGATTAGTGGGGGATGAATCGTCACCAAACAAATAAAAGTCCGACAGGACATCCTTCGACAGGCTCAGGAACACCTTAAACAGA
>JAAANX010000132.1 GCA_009909085.1 Cyanobacteria bacterium GSL.Bin1
AAAAAATTGAACAAGAAGTTTCGAGTTTCTATCTCATCGATGAAATTAGCGCAACCTATCGTGGCATGATGATCGCTATTCCACCTCAAGAATGGGAAATTTTCGCATCAATGGGTCTGATAGAGTTTAGTAAACTTCTTCTAGATTTAGCCAATCGCATTAATTTAGGGCTTGCTGAATTAAGCTGAAGTGTAGAGCCGAGAAGGAATAGAGAAACAATCAAAGCACAATGGGGAACTGAATTTAGGGTAAAATCGGGAAAAACCCTTGCACCTTCCTCAAAACGGAGAAACCACATGTATCGAAAAACCCTTTCGATATCAAGCTCCGCAGATGATTTTGATCTCCCCTTTCAAGGGCAGCTGTCAAATAACAACCGATGGGTGATTTTAGCGGAGTTGATTCCTTGGGAGGAGTTTGAACAAGAATATGCCGAACTTTTTTCCACAGAAAAGGGAGCCCCAGCTAAATTATTTAGAATGGCTTTGGGGTCTTTGATCATTAAAGAAAAATTGGGAATTAGTGATAGAGAAACCGTAGAACAAATCAAGGAAAACCCTTATTTGCAGTACTTTATTGGTTTAGAGTCCTATCAAGAAGAAGCTCCCTTCGATGCTTCAATGCTTGTTCATTTTAGACAAAGGATTAATCAAAAATTAATCAATCAAATCAATTATCGGGTGGTGGAAAGAGAGCGCGAGAAAGAATCCTCAAATTCAAGCGTAAAAAAAAAGAAGAAATAGAAGAAAATGAACCGAGAAAAAATTGCGGAAAATTACTCTTGGATGCTACCTGTGCTCCTGCTGACATCAAATATCCTCAAGACTTAGGTTTGCTGAATGAAGTAAGACAGGAAACGGAGAAAATTATTGATCTCCTATACCAACCGCTTCAAGGAATAATCAAAAAGAAGCCAAGAACCTACCGTCAAAAAGCGAGAAAGGATTATTTAACGATCGCGAAACAGAGAAAACCTTGAATTAAGAAGCGTCGCCAAGCTATTAAAAAACAACTTCAATATCTGAAAAGAAATCTCTCACACATTGAAAAGTTGATTGTTCAAGGGAGTTCTCTAACTCTTCTCAGCAAAAGACAGTATAAACGTTTGTTAGTCGTTCAGGAAGTAGCTCGTCAGCAAGGAATAATGTTTGAGAACAATCAAAGAAGAATTGATGATCGGATTGTTAGTGTAAGCCAACCCCACGTGCGTCCAATTGTGAGAGGAAAAGCTGGACAAGCGGTAGAGTTTGGTGCCAAACTTTCTGCTAGTTGTTTTGATGGGTATGTCTTTTTAGATCATTTAAGTTGGGATAATTACAACGAATCAAAAGACTTTAAAGCTCAAGTCGAAGCCTTTAGAGCTTATACAGGATTTTACCCGGAATCGGTTCATGTTGACCAAATTTATCGAACACAGGAAAATCGAGCTTGGTGTAAGGCAAGAGGAATTAGAATTAGCGGTCCTCGTTTAGGAAGACCACCCAAAAAAGTCAGCTTAGAAGAAAAGAAACAAGCCCGATTAGATGAAAGAATTAGAAATGAAATCGAGGGGAAATTTGGTCAAGGAAAGAGAAGATTTAGTTTAAATCAGGTGATGATGAAATTACCTTCTAGTTCGGAAACAGCAATTGCTCTTACTTTTTTAGTGATGAATTTAAACACGCTGTTGACAAGGGTGTCTTATCTTCTTTTTAATCTATTTTGGCAAAAATTCCTTTTAGCTTTACTAAAATTTATACGAAATGAAATTAAAATAAGTTTTATTTATTAAAATAATGCTCTCACCTGATGTGTTATTTCTCTTTTGCTGTAATTGACTCGAAGGGTCAATCGATCGCGACTTTTTCAGCAAGCCCTAATTTAGAGACTCTTCAGTCTCACCCACGTGGGCCGAAAAAGACCAGACGACAAAGGAAACGAACTCGTCCTGTTAAGCGACCTCATATTTCTACTGCTAAAATTTTAGTCCAAAATAAGGCAGCAAAATCAACACCTTGAAAGGGCTGGTCCTAAGATTGATCCAAAATACATCACTAAGGGATAGGACTTTTAACGAAGGAAGAGACTCCTATTAATTTCTCATAAAGCGCTAACCAATTTTCCGCTATAGAATCCCAGTTGTGATGTTGCTGCACATACTCTGTTGCTCGGTTTGCCATTTGTTGCATTAAGGTAGGGTTTTGGATCGCCCAATCTAGAGTTTGGGCACAATGATCAACGTTGCCTTCTTTAAAGAGCACCCCTCGGTTACTCCCCAAAAGTTGACGATGCACAGGAAGATCACTAGCCAGCACAGGAATTCCTTCCTGCATCGCTTCTAACAGGGCTAGCGGCAGTCCTTCAATTTTTGAAGGTAAGATAAATAAACCCGCACCTCTAACAATTTCAGCCAAACGCTCACCCTGAAGCTCTCCCATAAAAAGAATATTAGGATTGAGATTACTCAACCGCCGGAGTTGCATATAGTAATCCCAGGTGTCGCTAATACCGCCGACAAAAACCAATTTCCAATCGATGGGTAGAAGTTTCTGAAATGCTCGAATTAATAAATCAGGCTGCTTTTCTGGAACGAGTCGTCCTAAAAACAGCAAATAACGTCCTGGTGCTAGTCCCTGACTCTTTCCAAAGGGAAACGCTGGATCAGATTGTGAATAGTGAGAGGGAGCGTTGCTGATATATGTGGTTTGACGGTTGTATTTCTTTTGAAAGTAAGTACCTAAATCCTCTGACACAACACCAATTTCATGGGCATATCTTACCGTCGCTTTTTCGCCGAATTTAATTAAATGAGTAGAGAGTTTTCCCCATTTCGCGCGCTGCCAGTCTATTCCATGGCAGGTTACGACAACCTTTGCCTTGGAGTTGACTAAACGGGGAAGCCAGCTAAATATAGCAGGGCCTAAAGCATGAAAATGGATAATGTCAAATTGTCGCAAACTAGCAATCGTTGCAGCTAATCCGGAATTCACGAGTGCATCTATTCCTCGTAAGGGAACAGAGGGAAGACTAGCGATCTGCACATCTTTATAAAAAAAAGCACTATTAAACCCTAATCGGGGAACAGAGCCGAGAGTAGAGATCCGAACATCTTTGTGAAAAAAGGGGACATTGAAAAGCCAATTAATATAAGAAGAACGGGCAAAAACTGTGACTTCATGACCTTTGGCAGCAATACGGTGATAAATCTCGGCACAGTGGTGCTCTATTCCTCCCTGACGCGGGGGTAGCCCCTTAGAACCAATGACAGCAATTTTCATAAGATTAAATTGAATTTAAAGATTTTTTATTAATGTGTGGCGGCTTGTCGGGGATGAGTGGGAAGGAATTGCCAATGTTGCAGCATATCAGCATAAACTTCTTCGATAACCCTCTTGGCGCTATAGGGAATCGCATTTTGAATACAGGCTTCAGAGGGAAAGCGCTCTGGGAATTGCAAGACTGTATCGATGGCTTTAGCAATTTTGTCGGGAGCGCGATCGCGACAGATAATGCCACACTCTTGTCTAAGTAAACGGGGGGTTTCACCCGTTTGCGTTGTTACCACAGGAGTCCCACAAGCTAGTGCTTCCAAAACAACCAAGGGTAAGCCTTCATAGGCACTCGTTAGCACTAGTAAACTAGCTAATCGATGAAAATTGGCTAGTTTTTGATGATGCACTGTTCCTAAAAAAGTGACTCGTTTCGCTATCCCCAATTCCTCTGCTTTTTCAACCATAGTGGCAGCAAGTTCTCCCTTTCCGGCAACCAAAAGATGGGCTCGGGGATCGGACAGCAAGGAGAAAGCCTCCAAAAGCAATAACGGATCTTTCTGTGGGTGAAGCCTTCCCGCAAAGAGAAGAAAACGTGTGTCTTCTGCAAGTCCCATCCGTATCGCTTGTTGCTGTCGTTTTTGGTCACGCTCTGTTACCGAAAGGTGATAAAAAACCTCCCCGTCAAAGCTATTACGAACAAAAGAAATACGTTGAGCCAGCTTTGGATATTGTTTTTGGTAGAGCTGTGTCGATTCTGAATTACAAGACAGTATCCGATCAAACCGGGGCATAAGCTGTCGCTCAAATGCAAAGTAAACCTGTGGAAACCGTCGCCACAGAATGCCCTTAGTATCACTGGAGCGCATTTGTTGATGAATGTCATTATGTACAAACAGCGTTCTATGACCTCCCCCACCTTTAGCAAAAAGGGCAGATTCCAGGCGGTGAAAATGCATAAAATCTGAGGTGAAATCTTTTCCCCACAGGCTTAATGCATAGCGCAGTGAAGTGGGAATTAACTGGCGACGATCATCATCTAAGATCCTGAATAGAGGGAAAAATTCAACTGGACGTCCTGCCAATTCACGAGATTGCCATTGGCCAACAGCTCCATTAGAAGTTGCCTCCACACCAACCAGTCGCAGCGTCAACTCAGGAGGTGCAAATTTAATAAAGTTTCGTACCACCATTTGAATTCCTCCAATTGAGGAATGCCAGGGATCAAACTGGTAAAAAATAGTTAGTGAAGGCTTTTTCATATTTGCCCCTTGAGTTGGAAAGTGCTTCTATTATTAATTTATTTGTAATCTTAAAACTTTGAGCCAAACTAAGCGCTTTGTTGCAAGCCCCAAACAATTTAATATTGAGTATACTTTGGGTTAATGGGATGTAAATGAAATTGCTGGCGTAAACGTTACTCCCGACTGTTCTCTCAGTAATGTGTATTTTGCTCTTCACAAATTATACTGAGTGATTTTTTTCGCTCAAAGTAACTTTGAAAACGTCCTATTAAGCGATTGACATTACTTTGTTTGATATCAGGAATTTATAAACACCCTGTTAAATTATAAAAAAATATCACACCTTTCAGATAAAAATAGAATTAGATTTTCATTTCCGAATGTAAAAAACTTAAAATTGAATTATACAAGACTTGTCAGTGAATATATTCTGTATTTTTTGCTACTTAAATATCATAAACGTATGTTGACTTAGATCTTATAAGATATACCTCTTCCATTTAGCTAGCGAGCAATTTGAGTGCACTCTTGGTGTTCTTCTCAATTGGCTCTCGATGATCTGGTCATCGCCTTTGGATAGATTAATCTTCAGTTTTTGCTGGTCAGAGTAGCTTTCTTATTTGGTAAGAGCTATTAATCAATTAATTGATCTAGTCAAACAACATATTACACTAAAAAAATAGAATTGTCTACTTAGATATAAATATTTAAGTAATTATTTTTTATTTGTGATTTCAATTAAATATAAAAACTTTTAAAAAGCAATTAAATTATGATTTAAATCAAAATATTTAATCGAGAGTCGTCCATGTTAAATTTTTTCGTGCTTTTTTAAAGATCTGAATATTGGCTTTCTACCAATAACGATTTTTACCACGGTCTGGAAACAGGAATAATTTGCTGAGGAAAAAACTGGCTCAAGTTCTATCAAATTTAACCCCTTCGGTGGTTGCTTCTGTCACCGGATAGGATTTTATATTAGATGCTCTATCTGTAGCAAACATTTAAGGATTTCATATAATCACTGGCTGGAAGAACATGCGCTGAAATAACTTAATGTTTGATTCACCAACAGTGCTCTCACTAAGATTCAGTTGGGAGTTATTTTTCAATCGTCCAAAAAGGAAAATTTTGACTGGGGTTAATGGTTACCCCTTGGATATTATTCTGGGCAAAGGCATAATCAATGGTTTGCCAAAGGGGAACATAAGGCACATCCTGGGCAAGAATCTCTTGGATTTCTACGAAAATTTCTCGCCGTCGTTCTGGATCGCGCGATCGCCGCTGTTGATCAATCAGTTCATTCATCCGCTCGTTGTAATAAAATGAGCCTTGAGTTTTTGCCCCTCCTTCTTGACAGCCGTTTTCTGCACTCCCTTGGCTACAAGATAAAAAGGGATGGATGTAATTATCGGCATCGAGAAAATCCGGATACCAGTCAATTAAAGCCGCCGGATAAATCCCTTTGCTGATGTTACTAAAAAAGGAAGCTGATTCCACGGTTCGCGGTTCAATGTTCAGAATCCCGTCTAATTCTTGTTCTGCCATTGCACTGAGAGTGCTAGCAACTAATGAGCGAATGGTTGACCCTGAAGGATGCCAAACTTCTAGGGTCACAGGATTGGTTGGAGAATACCCTGCTGCTTGCAGTTTTTGTTTCGCTGCCTCAAAATCGGCATTTCCCTGTTCCGTTTGAAAGGTAGGTTCATAAGCAGCAAAAGAAGTAGGAATAAGACTGTAAATCGGTTCGGCTTGCCCTTGTAAGACTCGTTCATTAAGTAATGAGCGATCCATCATTAGCGCGATCGCGCGCCGCACTTCCCCCTGATTCACCGCTTCCGCTTGGGTATTCAGCATTAAATAATTGACCGCTGTCCCAGAAGAAGCAATTTCCTGCCATTTCCCGTCACTGGCAGAATTTCTTAAACTTTTAATTTGATTAGGATCAAAGGATTGATAGGCAACATCAACGCCACCAGTACGAAAAGCATTAAACAGATTTGCCGGATTACTGGCATAAATCTGCATATCCACTCCTTCATTAGTGGGCTGGTCACCCCAATAATCAGTAAAGGGATCAAGCCGTACCGTGTCGCTGGTAAATTCGGTTAATTGGTAACGTCCAGTTCCCACAAACTCATTGGGTAAAAATTCACCAGCACCAATTTGATAAGCCTCTGGAGAAACAGCACACGCCCCCGGAAAAGCCAGTAATGACGGAAAAGCAGCAAAGGGTTGTTTCAGGGTAATCGTGAGTTCATATTCTCCCGTTGCTTGAATATTTTCGATAATATCTGCTAGTAGAAAAGAGGGTTTACCGCCGTTTTCAATAAACCGTTGTAAGGAAAATTGCATTGCTTCGCCATTAAATGGCGTTCCATCATGAAAGGTTACCCCTTGGCGCAACGGAATTGTATAAGTGAGTCCATCCTCACTAACAGTGGGCATTTCAGTTGCCAACTGAGGCTCTAAATTGGTTGCTCCTAACTCATAGGTGTAAAGGCGATCACTGAGATTATAGATCAGTCCTAAGCCAGCCAGTTCATAGCTATCAGCCGGATCAAGGGTGCGAGGCTTTAGAGTCGTCCCAATCCTTACCCGATTGCTATTCTCTGAAGTATCTTCGGGGGGTGAGGTCTGTTGTTGATTATTACAGCCGATAATGAGAAGAAGACATAAGCCAAACAAGCTGATAAACTTAGCAACTTGCTTCCACTGTCGAGAGAATTGAAATACAGCGCGATTAATCATTGCTCTTTCCCTTACCAGTAGGGTGCATTCGGGAAACACCCTACAATTTAATTAACTAAGGTTGTTGAAACTGTTGGGTATAGACTTCATCTTCTTTTTCTGACTCAATCTTTAAGTCAGAACGGGGATAAGCCACACATAACAACGCATAGCCTTTTTCTTGTAATTCTGGGGAAACTCCCATACCATCGGTTTGATCCACTTTTCCTTCTAGGATCAGTCCGGCGCAGGTCGTGCAAACCCCAGCAGTACAGGAACTTGGGAGATCAATGCCTTCATTATGGGCGGTTTCAAGAATTGTTTTGTCTTCAGGAACGGTAATGGTATGAGTTTGACCTTGGTGATGGATTTCGACAGTGTAGGTATTTGCCATAAATTAATGATTAACGCCCAGTCGCCACTGCTTTAACAAGTTTATGCGTGTTTGATTTTAGCAAACTTAAGGGGCTTTTGGGGGAGGAATCGATGATTGCTATGACGAAAATGCTAAATCGATTGTTATTGATGCCTTAATCCAAATCAAAAAATATAGAGAAAATTCTATAATTAGCAGGTTTCTTTAAAAATCCCACTCTGCAAACAATTGTTCCACATTGAAACTAAAGCCTGGAAGAATATCTTCTCCATCCAATGTATCTCCTGAGCGTAGAAATTGATCCGGTTCAGGAGAATGGTAGACCAAAACAAACTTTTCTTCAGGATGAATCACCCAAACCAAGCGGGTGTCATTTTCAAAATATTCGACGATTTTTTTGTGCATTCCTTCAACGGTATTGCCGGGAGAAAGAATTTCAATCCCTAAGTCGGGAGAACCGTAAACTACCACCACCTGCTACCGCGAGGTGGTGGCTTTTAGTAGCCCTGAGTCGCCAAATAAGTTAAGCTGAACGTACTTCTTGTTCACACTTAACCTACAAAACAATCCCGTGCCTCCA